>CAZAIE010000439.1:0-6417 GCA_964485035.1 uncultured Myxococcaceae bacterium
TGGCTGCCCCCTGCGCGGGCCCACCTTCAGCTCAGAAGACCGGGACGCTGTACTCCCCCTCGGGGCGCTTCACCCGGGTCTCGGCCCTGCCGGCGTCGAGCCCGGCAGGCGCCTCGATGGCCGCAGGCACGGGCAACACCATGGCGGGCTCGGGCGGCGGCGGGTCGGGGATGCGCGAGACGGATGGCCCGCGCCGGCCCGATGGAAGGAGGAGGAGCCCCAGCCCGAGCAGCGCCACCCCCAGGACGATGGCGGGGACGAGGACCTGGCGACGGTCCAGGCCCGCGGCCTTCACCGCGCTGTCGAGGCTCGGGGCTGCGACAGGAGCCGGCGCCGGCGCGGGGGCCCGCCAGACTGGCAGGCCGTCGGCAGGCAGCGTGGGGCGCAGGTCGGCAGGGAGGGCGACCGAGGAGGCATCCCTGGCCGGCCACGCGCGCTCCAGGGCCGAGGCAAGCTCCAGAGCCGACGCAAAGCGCTGATCTGGGGACGGCGAGAGGGCGCGCCGCGCCACCGCCGCCACGGCTGCAGGGAGGCCGGGGACCAGCGAGTCCAGGGCGGGCGCGGTCGCTTGCTCCTGCTGGCGCAAGAGGGTCGTCGGTTCACCGGAGTAGGGCAGCCGCTGGGCCAGGACCTCGAAGAGCATCACCCCCAGCGCGTAGACGTCGGCGCGCGGGTCGATCTCGGGGTCGCCGCGTAGTTGCTCCGGGGCCGCGTAGCACGGCGTGCCGAGCTGCGTGCCCGCGAGCGTCAGCCGCTCCGCCGCCGCGTCGTGGAGCACCCCAAAGTCGAGCAGGGTGACGTGGCCGTGGGTGCCCACGAAGACGTTGGCCGGCTTCACGTCGCGGTGCACGTAGCCCTTCGCGTGCAGGTAGCCGAGCGCGCCGCAGAGCTGGGCGAAGAGGGAGAGCACCTCCTCTCGGGACGGAGGACGGCCGTCGGCGAGGCGCTCGCGCAAGAGCCGGGAGAGCGGCGCGCCCTCGAGCGCCTTCATCACGATGAAGGGCCGGTCGCGGTGGCTGCCCACAGCGTAGACCGGCACCACGTTGGGGTGCTCGAGGCGGGCGGTGGCGCGGGCCTCGCGCTCGAAGCGAGCGGCGAAGGCAGGGTCGGTGGCGAAGCGCGGCGCGAGGACCTTGATCGCCACCTTGCGGCCCAGCCCCAGGTCCTGCGCGAGGTAGACGCTGCCCATCCCGCCGCTGCCCAGCGCCGACTCGATACGCCACTTGCCGTCGAGGACCTCTCCCGCGGCGATGCCCAGGCCATGGGGCTCTGCGGGGACCACCTCGGTGGGAAGGAGCCGCTCGCCGCACCTGGCGCAGCGCTCGGGGTCCCCGGCCTTGGCGGGCCGGTCGTTCACGGTCAACGGCTGTCCGCAGCGCCTGCAGAGCTCGGCCATGGTGCGGGCCACTATAGAGGAGGGCAGAGGCTCCCTGGGCCTGCGTTCCTTGCGCAGCCCGAGCGCGGCCTCGCGCCGCGCCGAGGTACCCCGTACTCGACGGTCCCACCCGGGTTACGTGGCCGCGAGCTCGGGGCGTGAACTCGAGGAGAGCCCCGCGCGGCCACTCCGATTTTTCGGGGCAATTGAGGTGTGTACCCCGGGTGCCCGAACGAGATCCCGAGGCCTGCCCAGTGCCCCTCGCGGGGCCTGGAAGCGAACACTCCTTCCAAGGAAGGTCTTCGACAGACACCAGAGTCCCGCCAACACGCACGCCCTGCGTGGCGTGCTTCTCCCACGATGGTCGGAGAAACCACCGCGCCCGCAGAGGGCGCCGAGAGGCGCCGCGCGCGTAGGCCGCGTACGGGTCCATTCGCCTCGGGGTGACGAGGCAGCCCGCAAGGCAAGCCGCGCGGGGGCCGCAGGGCCCCCCTTCTCCCCTCGCCTTCCTGCACGGAACCCTGCCGACTCTTCCCCTTCGAAGCCCTTCTCGAGGCTGCCCTGCCATCCAGTGTTGTCGTGCGAAAAGTCGGAGTGGCCGCGCGGGGCTCTCCTCGATTTCACGCCCCGAGCTCGCGGCCACGTAACCCGAGTTGGGTGTTCCCTCTTGTCTCTCTTCTCTGCGCCTGCGGATCCTCGACCAGCGCATCCTTCTGATTGCCCGCTCCCAAGTCCCGGGTACAGTGCCCGCTTCCTGCTCGAGGGGGCCTCGTGGAACCCGCACCGCTGCCGATGCTCGAACGCGCCGCGCGCTCCGCCGCGAAGATGGAGCGCCTGTTCGCCCGCCCCTGGCTCGCCGACCTGGTCCTGCGCAAGCTGGTCGGTCCGCGACTCATCGATGGCGAGCCGGGCTGGGCGCGCGGCATCCGCACCGGGCTCATGAAGATGGGCGGGCCGGCGATGCCCGCCGAGGCGCTCCCCGCGATGGCCCGCGCGGTCGGCGCCACCCGCGAGATGCACGAGTCGGTCCTCCGCGCCCACGCGAAGGGCGAGCCCATCGCCTGGGTCACCTGGCCCGTCCCCTCGTCCATCGTCGCCGCGTTCCGGCTGGCGCTGTTCGTGCCCGAGAACTTCTACTCCATCGCCACTGCCAGCGGCGGCGACGGCAGCACCCGCATGTGCGAGGTCGCCGATCGCCACGGCATCCCCGCGGAGATGTGCTCCATCAACCGCTGCATGCTCGGCGCACAGCTCGACGGCCAGCTCCCGCCGCCCTCGCTGTGCATCACCGCCAACCACCCCTGCGACGGCAACCACGCGGGCAACGCCATCCTGCGCGAGCTGGCCGCGTGCGAGCACTTCTCGGTGGGCGGCGCCTACGACCGCTCGCCCGAGACGGTGGCGCTGTGGGCGCGCTCGGCCTTCGAGCTCATCGCCTTCCTGGAGAAGAAGCTCGGCCGACCCATCGACTGGGACCTGCTGCGCGGCTACGCCGAGAACCTGAACCGGGCCAATCGCGCCCTCAACCGGGTCACCGAGCTGCACCGCGCCACCCCCGCCCCGGGGATGATCAACTGCCTCTCGGTCTACTGGCGCGTGGTGGTCGGCTGCGGCTACGAGCCCCTGGTCGCGGAGGGCGCGGAGCTCCTGGCCCAGGCAGCCGAGCAGCTCGTCGCGCAGGCTCAGGCACGCAAGGCACCCCGGGAGCGGCTGCGGGTCGTCCTGGGCGACCAGGCGATCGCCTGGACCGACTTCGCCGCGTGGCTCAAGCGCGAGTACCAGGGCACGGTCGTCTGCGACTACATCGGCCACTTCTGCCACCCGGAGATCGACACCTCCACCCGCGAGTCCCTGGTCGAGGGCCTGGTGCGGGACCGGCTGTACATGAGCATGGTGCGGCAGGCGCACGGGACCATGGAGTACTCGCTGGACGAGCTGGAGACGGCGCTGCGCGAGTACGACGCCGACTGCGTGGTCTTCCACGGCAACGTGGGCTGCAAGCACAACCTGGCGCTGCGCCGGGAGATCGAGGAGCTGTGCCGGGCGGCGAAGGTCCCGGCCTGCTTCCTGGAGGCAGACATCGTGGACCGGCGGATCGTGGACGAGGGCCCCTTGCGCGAGAAGCTGCGGGCGTTCCTCGCCGCGGAGGGGCTGCCCCGATGAAGCTGCTCGACGAACTGCGCACGCGCGCCGAGCGCCCCCTGGCCCCAGAGGCGGCGACTGCTCGCGCGGCCGGACGGCCCGGTCGCGGTCCTGTGCGGCCTCGTCCCTCCGGAGGTCGTGCACGCCGCGGGCGGCCAGCCCATGCGCCTGCGCTCGAGCGGCCACGCCGCCACCGACCGCGGCGCCACCTACTTCGCCCCCACGCACTGCAGCCTGGTCCGGCGGGTGTTCGACCTGGCCCTGCGCGAGGAGCTCGCGGGCTTCGACGCGGTGCTCTTCGCCACCGGCTGCGACCACTCCCGGCGCGTCTTCGACGCCTGGCGCCACGCCGACGCTCCGCCGCAGCTCCGGCACCTGGTCGCGGTCTCCTCCGACTCGACCCCCGCTGCCGTCCAGGCCCTCGAGCACGAGCTGAAGAAGCTCCTCGCGGTCCTGCAGGAGCGCTGGGGCGTCGAGGTGTCGGACTCGCGCCTCCGGGACTCCATCGCCCTCTACGACCGGCAGCGCGAGCTGCTGGAGGCCGTGTACCGCGAGCGACAGCGCCCCGACTGCGCCCTGCGCGGCGCCGACGTGCTCTGCCTGGAGCTGGTGCTGGCCACGGTCGCCGTGGAGGAGGGCATCGCGCTGCTGGAGGGGCTCGTGCGCGAGCTGCCGGACCACCGCCGCGCCCCGGAGCAGGGCGAGCTGCGGCTGTTTTTGGCCTCCGGGCACTTCGAGGAGCCGGCACGGATGGACGTGGTGGAGCGACACGCGGGTCGGGTGGTCCACGACCTCATGTGCACCGGCGCCGCCTACTACCTCGGTCGCGTCGAGCGCGAGCAACCACCGCTCGAGGCCCTGGCCGCACGGACCCTGCGCCGGCTCTCCTGCCCCCACGCCGCGGACGAGGCCGACCGCCGCAGCGACTTCATCCTGCAGAGCGTGCGCGAGTGGGGCTGCGACGGGGTCATCCTCGACCGGCTCAGCTTCTGCTCCATCTGGGCCGCGGAGGCGTTCGTGCTGCGGCGAAGGCTCCGGGCGAAGGACGTACCAGTGCTGGAGCTGGAGGGGGAGCTGGGCGGGGCCGGCGAGGGTCAGCTGCGCACGCGCCTGGAGGCGTTCGCAGAGCAGCTGCGCAACCGCCGCGAGTCCTGAGCGGGGCGGATGAACAACGGCGTCAGAGGTTGATGCCGATGTCCCCCAGCGAGATGGACGGGCCGATGATGATCGCCCACGGCCGCGTCAGGTCGCTGCTGCGGGTGGGCGAGTACTCGACCCACGCGTGGATGCCCAGCGCGGCCTGCGCGGCCTCCTGGGCGTTGAGGAGCGGCACGGTGATGCCGATGCCCGCCACGATGGAGAAGTCGGCGTGGCCGGAGAGGTTGGTTCCCAGCACCGCGAACTCGAAGTCCACCGGGAACTCGCGGCCCTCGCGGTCGAGCACCGCCAGGCGGAAGAGGGCGCCGGCGCTGAACTGCAGCAGCCCGGCGTCGGCGCCGCGGGTGATGCGGTAGAGGCCAGTGGGCACGGTGGCCGAGCCGTAGAGCCGCAGGTGCGCGTCGCCGAAGACCATCTGGTAGCGGCGCGCGGGCAGCCCCGACACCTCGCCGTCGAGGTAGTGGCCCGGGGCGTCGTCGTGGGCGATGGAGACCGAGAGGTGGTCGTAGGAGCGCAGCTCGTCGTTGGCCCCCAGCCAGATGGAGTCCACCTTGGTCCCGGCGGAGAGCACCAGCACCTGCGAGAAGCCGCCGCTGCGGGAGGTGCCGCTGGGGCTGGTGATCTTCGCGGTGACGCGGATGCGCTGGGTGCCGTCGGACTCCGCGAGGGCGCTGCGATCGACCCGGAGCCGGCACGACCCGCGCGCCGAGTACGGCAGGGAGATCAGGTCCCCGGGGGAGACCTCCTTCTCGGTGGCCGGGTTTCCGATGCGGCAGAGCACGGTGAACAGCCCCGCAGTGCGCGAGTCCTCGGGCGCCAGGGAGACGGGCACGTTGGCGGCGCGGATGGCGAAGTGCACGTCGCTCTCGAAGACCGCCAGGGGCTCGGTGGAGCCGCTCGCGGGGTCGACGTAGGCAAAGCGAATGGGGATGGTGCCCGCGGTCTTGAGCTGTCCGCGCAGCCAGGTCTCGCCGTCCTGCTGGCGCAGGGCGTAGTAGCCCGGCGCCGGCTCGGGGACGATGAAGCGCGAGACCTTGCGGTCGGCGACGGCCCACTGCAGCCGCACCTCGCGATTGACGGGGATGAAGGGGACCTCACCCAGGGTGGCGTCGTGCAGGGTCATCTGCGTGGGGCGAAAGCCAGAGCGGACGTCCACGCGCGCGGTGCCTACGGTGGCGCGGGTCGAGGCGCGCAGGAGCCGCACCTCGAGCTGGTCGGCGCGCCGCGGCACCTGCCCCAGCCGCACCTCCACCCGCTTCCCGTCGGGGGAGACGTGGGCGATGTACGCGGCCGAGGGCGGGGTGGTCTCCACCGAGAGCCCGCCCAGATCCGACGGGCAGCGGTCGCCGAGCCCCAGCGGCAGACGGTGGTCCTCGGCGCCGCCCAGCACCGTGGTGATGAGCGGGCGAACCTGGCACCGGGCGATGGGCAGCACCTGGGCCACGGTTCCGGCGACGAAGCCGTCGCCCTGGCGCACCGCGACCTTCTCCCGCAGCCGCGCCGTGACCGTGACCGAGTCGCCCATGGCGGGGGGCGAGACCAGCACCGCCGCCGGGTCGTCGCCGAGCCAGCAGCCGGGGGGCCGGCAGTTCACCGCGGTGACCACGCCCGCGGCGGCGAGCGGGACGATTCCCTGCTCGCGCCAGGCCTCGAGGGAGGTCGCGCGCAGGAGCGGGCCGTTGAGCACGAAGCGCTGCACCGGGACGCGGAGCAGCTCGAGCGAGGCCGGACCGGTCCCGCTC
>CAZAIE010000440.1:0-6413 GCA_964485035.1 uncultured Myxococcaceae bacterium
GTGCTGCTGGCGGAAGGCCGGATGCTCCCCGCGGCCGACCTGGCCTTCCGCCAGCAGCACCTGGCCTCCTGCGCCGCGTGCCGCCACGAGGCCCAGGCCCACGCGGCGCTGCGCATGCCGGACAATGGCCCGGCCCACTTCCCCGCCTCCCCGGCGGACCGCGCCCGGACCATCGATGCGGTGCTGGCCCTGGTGGACCTCCCCGACGCGCCGCTGGCCGACGAGTGGGTCGAGTCCAAGGACCTCGCGCCTGCGCCCGCTCCGGTCCTCCCCTTCGCCCGCCGCGCCCGCAAGCCGGCGCTCTGGGCCGCAGGGCTCGCCGCTGCCGCCGCCGCCTTCCTGGTCTTCGTCCGCCCGCCCGTGCCCAACGGGCCCGCGCCCTCTGCCCGGGTGCTGCTCGCCTCTGCCGAGGGCCTCTCCGCCGGCGTCCAGCTCGCCGAGGGGCAGGAGGTGGCTGCCACTGGCGGGGAGACGAGCCTCGCCCTGGGGCCCGACATCGTGGTGCTCCTGGAGCCGGGGGCCCGCGCGAAGATCGCCCGGCTCACGCCTTCGGGCATCGAGCTGGCGCTCTCGAACGGGCGGGTCCACGCCTCGGTGAAGCCGAATACTCCCGGCCCGCGGCTCGCGGTGAGCACCCGCGAGGGCCGCGTGGAGGTGACCGGCACGCTCTTCTCGGTGGAGGCCTCCGAGTCCGGCTCCGACCTCAAGGTGCTGCGCGGCTCGGTGAAGGTCTCGGCCGCGGGGCGGCGCACCACCCGCGTGGTGGCCCAGCAGGGTCAGCGCCTGGGCGGCGAGGACGTACGCACCCTGACCGCCGCCGAGCAGGAGATGGAGCTGGCGGCGATGCGCCGCATCGCGCTGCTGGAGACCGGCGAGGCCTCGGTCCTGCAGGTCCGCAGCAGCCCTCCGGGCGCGCGGGTCACGCTGGACGGCGAGGCGCTCGGCGCGACGCCGCTCTCGGCCGAGGTGAAGCCGGGGCGACGCCACGTGGTGGTGGCCACGGCCAGCCGCACCGCCGAGGCCTGGGTCGACCTGCACGCCGGCCGGCCCGAGGTGCAGGACTTCGACCTGAAGCCGGTGGTGGCGCGCGTCGACCCGGAGCCGGAGCAGCCGGTGCGTCCCGAGCCCCGGCGGCCGAGCGTGGCTGGGCATGCTCCCGCCAACGAGCTGCTGGCCCGGGCGCAGGCGCTGCGGCACCAGCGGGCGTGGGGGCCCAGCGCAGCGGTCTACAAGGAGCTGCTCGGGGCCTACCCGGCGTTCGACGAGGGGGCCTACGTCTCCTACGGCGAGCTCCTGGTCGACCACCTGGGCGACCCCAAGGGCGCGCTCCGGGCGTGCGGCCGCTACCTCGACCGGTCGCCGGGCGGGGTGGTGGCGGCGGAGGCGATGAGCTGCCGCATCCGGGCGCTGCGCGCGCTGGGCCGTGCGGTCGACGAGCGCGCGGCCATCGGCGAGTTCCTGGAGCGTTTCCCCAGCGCGGTGCAGGCGCCGGAGCTGCGGCGCCGGGCGGCCGAGCTGAGGTAGGGCTTCCCGCGGGGCGGGTGATGCTCGGGAGGGCCGCGACGGTGTTGCGGCCCTCTCGGGTTATGCTCGCGCCGCGAGGACCCGATGACGCACGCTGCTCTGTTCGTTGCACTCTCCCTGTCGCTCCAGGCCCGGCCGGTCGTCCTGCTGGCGCCCGAGGACCGCTCGCTCATCCTGGGCCCCATCGTCCAGTCGGTGCAGGCGCAGCTCTCGGACCTGCCGGTGGAGCTGCGGGTCCAGCCGGTGGCGAAGCTCGAGGGGCTGCTGGGCGCGCAGATGCGCCTGGCCAAGCAGGTGGCGGGCGACGAGGGGCTCGCGGTGGTCTGGCTCGAGCTCTCGCCAGGCGACCCGGTGTTCGTCTACGTCGCCGATCCGCAGCGCAGCCGGGTGCTCGCCCGCAGCGTCGACTGGGACGGGGCGCTGGGGCACCTCGAGGCGGTGGGGCTCATCGTCCGCTCGTCGGTGCAGGCGCTGCTCGCCGGCCAGTCCATCGGCTTCGAGGCGCCGGCTCAGCGGGTGGCGACCGGCGGGCAGAAGCCACTGCCTCCCCCGCCGCCGCCGCGTCAGTTCCACCTGGGCGCCGCGGTGGGCTACACCCCGGGCATCCTCTCGGACGGGACCGCGGTGATGCACGGCCTCGACGTGCAGGTCTGGGGCGGCTACCGGGAGCACCTCTTCGCGTCGCTGCAGTACCGGGTCTACTTCCCCTTCCTCCAGCGCGCGGGGACCTACGCCATCGCCGAGGTCGCCCGGCATCCCGCCTCGGTGGCCGTGGGCGGGCGCCAGACCTGGGGACGCTTCTCGCTCTCGGCGGAGCTGGCGGCGACGTTCGACCTGGTGACGGTGGAGATGAAGGACGTCGGTCCCTGGTTCAAGCTCTCCCCGCCGAGCACCCAGCTCATCTTCTCGCTGGGCCCGAGCCTCACGACGACCCTGCGACTCGCCGACCCGGTGAGTCTCTACCTGGGCGCCGGAGTGGACGTCCCCGTGGGGGAGCGCCGCTACCTGACCGAGGGCCCCGCGGGCACCGGCGTGGTGCTCACGCCTTGGGAGGTCCAGCCCAGGGCCTTCGCGGGGGTCCGCTTCGACGTGCTCTGAGGGCAGGTCCTCGGAAAAGTCCTTCGGTTCCAGCCGGTTGTGCCGTTGCGGTGGCCGTGTGTCACCGAATGGCGGCCCCGTGCGTTGAAGTGCCAGACACGCAATCCAACGGAGGGCGCATGCTGCACGTCAAGGTCGAGAACAGCTCGCTGGTGTTCGTGGACGAGAAGGGGAACACGGCGGTCACGGTGGCTTTCCAGCGCACGCTGCGCATCCCCGACGACGGGCGGCAGTATCCGCTGCCTCCCGGGCTGGGGGAGTTCCCGCTGCGCAAGGTGGCGGACTACGCGGACCGGGTGCCGGGGAAGTGGGTGGCGCAGGGCGGTGTGTTCCTGCCCATGTACCAGCGCGAGGCGATGTGGCTGTCGTTCGGGGCGCGTTCCTGGAAGCCCAATGCGCTCAAGGTCGCGGCCGGGAAGATCAACGCGGTCTCGGGGCGGCCGTGGGCTCAGGCGCTCGCCGAGCCGGTGCGAGGCCGTCGCGGCCAGGAGGACCTGCAGGACTACCTCGCGCTGCCCGAGCAGCCGTGGCTGGACGGCTTCAACACCGGCGAGGGGACCATCCGCCAGTTCGTGGCGATGCCCCTGGGCATGGGCTACACGGTCGAGGGCCAGGTGACCGGGAAGGAGGAGCACGGCGGGCTCCAGCTCATCGTCTACGAGCCGCGCCCCGGCCTGTTCCCAGACGGGCCCCCGGTGCACGCGCGGGCGAAGTGCTGCGCGATGGAGGAGGCGGACGGCGAGTGCACGGGGTCCATGGCGGCCCCGGCCCCGATGGCCTGCAAGGCAGCTGCTCCGAAGGGCGCCGAGATGGGGCTGGCCGCGGGCGGGACGATGACCCAGAAGATCTACGCGGACTCCCGCGGGCTCTCGACCTGGGATGCGGCGAACTTCGGCCGAGTGTTCGTGCACATCGTCAACAGCGTGATGTGGACGGAGATCACGGGGGAGGCGCCGCCGCCGACGCCGGTCTCGCCGCGCACGTACACCGAGCACGGCTACCCGTGGTTCAAGCTCTATGACGAGGGCCAGGCCGACGTGCCGGCGTCGAAGGTGCTGCAGAAGGTGAAGTCGGTCGCCCAGCTCGACGTGGGCCACGGCTTCGTGGGCGTCGAGGACAACTCCCCGGTTGCGATCCCCGCGGGGCAGGTGAAGGGGACCGGCAAGCGCAACGACCTCGACGGCGACTGGTGACCCAAATGCGGAAGCCCGGTCGGGAGACCGGGCTTCCGTTAACTGCTCAAGCGACCGAAGTCGCCTCCCCGCCGGAAATTAGACCGCGCGGACGTTCGCAGCCTGAAGCCCCTTCGGGCCACGGGTCACATCGAACTGGACCTTCTGGCCCTCAGCGAGGGTGCGGAACCCATCCGCCTGGATGGCGGTGTGGTGGCAGAACACATCCTCGCCACCGTCGTCCTGCTGGATGAAGCCAAAGCCCTTCGCGTCGTTGAACCACTTCACGGTGCCACTAGCCATCGGTAATGCTCTTTTCGTCGATCGGGACGGCGATCAGCGCCGTCGAGTTCCCTGTTCGGTTCGAAAGGGACGCGACGTTGTACCCGAGTCCAGAACATTTGTCGAGCAGATACCCCGTTTGCTCTCGTGGCGGTCACTTCGTGAGGTCACTGCGGGGTGTACCGGACGCGGACTTCGAGGAAGTCAACGAGCAACGCCGACTCTGCCCCGGGCGTGCTCCCCACGAGGGGGCGGAGCTGGAACGCGAGCCGACAGTCCTGGCCGAGCACGAGTTCCTGGGCATCGCCAGGAGAGGTCCAGTCCAAGGGGGCCGAGGGCGGCGCAGGCAGGTTCATCCCGGTTGCGCCGAGGTCGCCGCGTGAGGCGAGCTTCCTCCACTCCCCCCGCGTGGACCAACCGTACAGCTCGACGCCAGGAGTCCCCATGCCTCCGGCGCCCGCCGCGTTGGCTCGCACCCGCACGGAACTGATCGCGGCGTGGTGGCACAGCGTGGGCGGGAGGCTGGCCTCGAACTGGAGGGCGGGGCGGCGGCCCAGGGCCGGCGCTCGGATGAGCTGCTGGCCGAGCCCGAAGTTCCCTCCGTAGGTCACGAGGCCCGTTGGCCCGTCCGCCAGGGCCATGCGCACGCGTCCCTCCGGCAGAGCGGTGCGCTCGTTCCAGGTGGCGCCGTCCCACTCCCAGACGTCGGACAGGACGTGGTGCTGGGCGTCCATGCCACCCACCAAGACGACCTTCTGGCTCGCCCGGTCGTAGGTCGCGGCGGCGCCCCAGCGGGGAGCTGGCCCCTGCGTCGAGACGATGGTCCAGGAGGTCCCGTCCCACTCCCAGGTCTCGGGGCGCAGCGGCGAGTTGGCGACCCGGCCCCCGAAGGAGACCACCCGGTCGCGCTTCGGGTCGTAGGCGACCGCCGGGTGCTGCAGCGCGGCCCTCCCCGATTGCAGGCCTGGCTTCACGGCCCAGCCCTTCCCCGGGGTGTAGAGCCAGGTGTCGGTGTCGGTCACGCCGTCGCCGGCACTGGCTGCCCCTCCCACGAGCAGCAAGCCGCGTGGGGTGGAGACGAGCGCGGGGTCCAGCCGGGCCGAGGGCCGCGGCGTGGGCTCGAGGAGCTGCCAGACCCCCTTCGAGAGCTCCCAGAGTCGTCCGTCGGGGCAGGCGGGCGGGGAGCAGCCGAGGGAGAGGAACTCGTAGAAGTACGGCGCGCCGAGGTACACCGCGAGCGCTCCTCCGCCCGGCACCGCTGGGGCGCTCGTGGGGCTCTGGTCCAGCCAGCCCGCGCCGTCCCACCGCCAGAGGTCGACCGTGGGGCCGCCGGAGTACAGCCACACGGAGGTGCCGTCGGCTGCGGCGGCGGGAGACAGCTCCTGCGAGAGGTGCAGCGGCGGCTGGGGCTGGGCCGTGGGCAGGCGGGTCAGCGTGGAGCCGTCCCAGGACCAGCCGTCGGCGCCTCCGAGCAGCAGCGCGAGGCCGCGTCCCGGGTCATACGCCAGCGCCGGGCCCTTGCGGACGTCGGGCCGTTGCCCCGCGGCGAGCGGGACCCGGCTCCAGCGGGTGCCGCGACGGGTCCAGAACTCCAGGACCTGCGAGGGGATGGAGCGCTCGGGCATGGCGAGGAGGAGCCCCTGGCCGTCGGGGCACATCGTGATCTGGTCGGCGGCCAGCTGGGACGGGTCAGTCAGCGAGACGTCGAGCCACTCCGTCCCCGTCCACTCCCACGTGTCTCCCAGCGGCGGACCGTCGTTGCGTCCTCCCTGCAGGACGACCACGCCCCGCGAGGCGTCGAACGCCATCACGTGGCCCGTACGCGCCTGGGGGGCCTCCTTCGCGCCCTCGTCGAGCCGGGTCCACGCGTCTTTGGACAGGGTCCAGGCCCCCGCCTGCTTCTCCGCCCCGTCGTGCCCCCCGAAGAGCACCAGCTGTTGCCGCAGGGGGTCGTAAGCCATCGCGTGGGAGGTCCGGGGACCGAGCCCTGTCGTCGGGAGCTGCTTCCAGGACTCTCCGTCCCACTCCCAGGTGTCGGCCGCGACGCCGCTGGCAGTGGTCCCGCCGTGCAGCACCACCCGATTGCGTGCTGCGTCGTACGCCATGGCCGCGCGGCTGCGCGCGGGGGGGGCTCGAGCGGGGTGCGCGCTCCAGCCAGTGCTCGCCGTCGTGCTCCCAGGTCTCGGCCAGGGGGATGCCGAGACCGTCGCCGCTGTGCACCCCGCCGAAGACGATCAGGCGCCCTCGAGAGGCGTCGAAGGCCGTGGCGAAGTGGGACAGCGGGGGCAGCGCCGTCGGGGGACGCCACCAGCGGAAGGGGTGGGTCGAGGAGAGGGC
>CAZAIE010000441.1:0-6395 GCA_964485035.1 uncultured Myxococcaceae bacterium
GAGCAGCACATGGCGACGCAGTCCAGGCAGGAGCGGGTAGCCGAGGCGATCCAGCACGAGGTCGGGCAGTTGTTCGTCCGCGGGCTGAAGGATCCGCGCATCGGCTTCGTGACCATCACCGGGGCCAAGGTCTCCCCCGACCTGCGCGAGGCGTGGGTCTACTACGCGGTCCACGGCGACGCTCGCGCGCGCCAGGACACGGCGGTGGGGCTCGAGGCCGCGCGCGGCTTCGTGCGCCGGGAGGTCGGCAAGGCCATCCGGCTGCGCTCGACGCCGGACATCCATTTCGTCTTCGACGAGTCCATCGACCGCGGCGAGCGCATCGAGCAGCTCCTGAAGCAGGTGCACGACGCCGACAAGGACCGCACCGTTCCTGCTCCTCCGGTCCCCGAGACGGACAAGGGCGAGGGCTGAGCATGCAGTCCGGGGGGCTGGCACCCGCGGCAGTGGGCATGAAGAGTTCCCCGGCGATCGAGACGGCGATGGCGCAGTGCCTCGCGGCGTTCGAGCGCGGCCAGCGCTTCCTGCTGACCATGCACGAGTTCCCCGACGGCGACGCGCTCGGCTCGGCGCTGGCGCTGGCCCAGGCCCTGCGCGAGCGGGGCAAGGACGTCACCGTCTACAGCCCGCAGGGCCCGCCGCAGAACATGCGGTTCCTGTTCGGGGCGGACACCGTGGTCAGGAGCCTCGCCTCCGACCTGCGCTTCGACGTGTGCGTGGCCTGCGACGCCGGCGACGACACCCGGCTGGGGCCCGACCTGCCCGACCGCGAGCGGCGCGGCGAGGTGCTGAACATCGACCACCACCCGCGCTGCACCCCCTTCGGCCACGCCAACCTCATCGACCCGCAGGCGGCCGCGGTGGGGGTGCTGGTCTACCGGCTGCTCAAGGCGATGGGGCACCCCATCAGCCGGGACATCGCCACCTGCCTCTGGGTCTCCATCGCCACCGACACCGGCAACTTCCGCCACTCGAACACCAACCCGGAGTGCATGCGCATCGCCTTCGAGATGGTGGAGACCGGGGTCCGGCCGGGCGAGGTCAGCAGCCGGATGTACGAGAGCCAGCCGCTCTCCCGCGTCCGCCTGCTCGCGGAGGTGCTGCGCACGCTCAGCCTGTCGGCCGACGGCCGGGTGGCCTGGGTGGTGGCCAACCGCGAGGTCTTCGAGAAGGCGGGCACCAGCGAGGAGACCGCGGACGGCTTCATCAGCTACCCCCGCTCCATCGCCGGCGTCGAGGTGGCGCTGCTCTTCCGCGAGGAGTCGCCGCTGCGGTTCCGGGTGAGCTTCCGCTCCCGCGGCAAGGTGGACGTGGGCGCCATCGCCACCCGCTTCGGCGGCGGCGGGCACCACAACGCCAGCGGCTGCTCGGTCCCCGGGCCGTTCGTCGACGTGCGCTCGGTGGTGCTGCGCGAGGTCGAGCGTGCCCTCGCCCGCGCCAGGCCCTGAGTCGCTCCCCCAGCTCCGTCGTCATCCTCTTCTCCGTGGAGCCGCTGCATGGACGGCCTGCTCGTCCTCGACAAGCCCGAAGGCAAGACGTCGTTCCAGGTGGTCGCCGAGGTCCGCCGCCACCTGCGCACCCGCAAGGCCGGCCACACCGGCACGCTCGACCCCATGGCCACCGGCGTCCTGCCCATCTGCGTGGGCGAGGCTACCAAGGTGGTCACCTTCATCCTCGACGCCGACAAGGAGTACGTGGCCGACGTCCGGCTCGGGGCCGCGACGGACACCCAGGACCGCACCGGGAAGGTCATCGCCGAGGCGGTCGTGCCCGCGCTCTCCGTGGCGGCGCTCGAGGAGGCGCTCCAGGCGTTCCGCGGGCCCATCCAGCAGACCCCGCCCATGTTCTCGGCCATCCAGGTGGACGGCAAGCGGCTCTACGACCTCGCCCGCGCCGGCCAGGTGGTCGAGCGCGAGTCGCGGCCGGTCACGGTGCATGCCCTGGAGCTGCTCTCCTTCGCGAGCCCCGACCTGCGGCTGCGGGTCCGCTGCTCCAAGGGGACCTACGTGCGGACCCTGGCCCATGACCTGGGCGAGCGCCTGGGCTGCCACGCACACCTCACCGCGCTGCGTCGCACCGAGACCTGCGGCTTCACGCTCGACCAGGCGGTGACCCTGGACGAGCTGCGCCGCGATCCACAGGCCGTGGCGGCTCGCCTGCTCACCCCGGCCGAGGCCATCGGCTTCCTCCCGGCGGTCACGGTCAGGGCCGACCTCGTCCCCAGGTTGTTCCAGGGCCAGCGGCTGGGCGCAGCGGGCCTGGGAGTCGGTCCCGGGCCCGACGGCCAGCGCGTCCGGATGCTCTCGGAGGCAGGGGGACTCCTCGCGGTCGCCCAGTGGAATCGCGAAGGACTGCAGTACCTTCGCGTCCTCGCCCCGCCCCAGGAGCTGGCAGGGCCGGCGGCAGGGCGGGAAGAGGGTGGAGCACCGCCGCGTTGACGGTCGGTGTGCACGCGCCTATAGTGCCGCGCTTCTCTGCTCGTCAGCCTGCACCCCTCCGCGGGGACGAGCGGCCGGAAGGTCACATGGTGTGGCTCGCCGGCAGGGAAGACCGTGGAGGCGGAAAGAAGACAGGAAGAACATGTCGCTCATCACCGAGAAGAAGGCCGAGCTGGTCGTCAAGTTCAAGACCCACGAGAAGGACACCGGGTCTCCCGAGGTCCAGGTCGCCCTGCTGACCGAGCGCATCAACTCGCTCACCCAGCACTTCAAGCCCGAGACCGAGGGCGGACGCGGCCACGTGAAGGACTTCCACAGCCGTCGCGGCCTGCTCAAGCTGGTCGGCAAGCGCCGCCGCCTGCTGGACTACCTCCGGGGCAAGGACGAGAAGCGCTACAAGAAGCTCATCGAGACCCTCGGCATCCGCAAGTAAGTAAGGTTTCTGCAGTCTTGGGGCCCGGGTCTCCCGGGCCCCTTCGTCTGGACCTCACCGGCAAGGTGCCGCACCCGGAGCCGGCGGGGTGACACATCGCGGCAATGTGCCGCACGGCCGGGCGCCCCGAAGGCGTCCAACCCCCGCCCCAGCGCGGTGCGGACCGAAGGAGTGCGATCTTCGGGGAAGAGTCTTTTGGTTTCTTCGGTGCCGCCGAGCCGTCTCGGCGCCAGCGACGGGATCAAAAGCTGACCCGAACAGCGCCTCCGGTCCGCGGGTCGGGGTTCATGAAGGACGAGGCGTCTTTCGGGCGGCCCGGTCGCGTCTGCGACCGGAGTATCGCGCCGGCGGGTCACCGCCCGGCACCCGGCCCACCGACAGCCTGCCCCGTCCTGATCACTTTGCGCCCTGGGGCGCGAGAGAGGACACGATTCAATGCAGGCCATTCGCAAGACGGCAAACATCGGCGGCAGGGACCTGGTCATCGAGACCGGCAAGATCGCCAAGCAGGCGCACGGCGCCGCGTACATCCAGTACGGCGACACCACCATGCTGGTGACGGCGGTCTCGGCCTCCGAGAAGAAGGAGGGGCTCGACTTCTTCCCCCTCACCGTCGACTACCAGGAGAAGATGTTCGCCGCGGGCCGCATCCCCGGGAACTACTTCAAGCGCGAGGGGCGCCCCACGGAGAAGGAGACCCTCACCAGCCGCATCATCGACCGCTCGCTGCGGCCGCTGTTCCCCGAGGGCTTCTTCTTCGAGACCCAGCTCATCGCCACGACCCTGTCCTACGACCAGGTCAACGAGCCGGACGTCCACGCCATCACCGCGGCCTCCACCGCGCTGCACATCTCCGACGTGCCCTTCAACGGGCCCATCGCCGGCGTGCGCGTCGGCCGCGTCGACGGCAAGCTGGTCGCCTGCCCCACCGAGGAGCAGCGCAAGGTCAGCGACCTGGACCTCATCGTCTCCGCGTCGAAGGACGCGATCGTGATGGTCGAGGGCGGCGCCAAGCAGATCAGCGAGCCCGACATGGTCGAGGCGCTCTTCTTCGCCTTCCAGGCCGCCCAGCCGGCGATCCAGGCGCAGGAGGAGCTGCGCGCCCAGGTCGGCAAGGCCAAGCGCGTGTTCTCGCCCCCCGCCGTGGACCAGGCGCTCAAGGCCAAGGTCCAGGCGATGGCCCGCGACGGCGTCGCCAAGGCCTACGAGATCGGCGAGAAGATCAAGCGCTACGAGGCGCTCTCCGCGGCCAAGAAGGCCGTCTGCGCCAAGCTCGCCGAGGAGCTGGGCGACGGGTACTTCGCGCTCGAGAAGACCATCAAGGGCTTCATCGAGGACCTGAAGTACGACTACGTGCGCGGCATGGTGTTGGACACCGGCAAGCGCATCGGCGGCCGCAAGACCGACGAGATCCGCAACATCACCTCCGAGGTCGGGGTGCTGCCCCGCGTGCACGGCTCGGCGCTCTTCACCCGCGGCGAGACCCAGGCCCTGGTGGCCGCGACGCTCGGCACCGGTGACGACGACCAGCGCATCGAGACCATCGGCGGGCAGACCTTCAAGAAGTTCTTCCTGCACTACAACTTCCCGCCGTTCTCCGTGGGCGAGGTGAAGTTCATGCGCAACCCCGGGCGCCGCGAGATCGGCCACGGGGCGCTCGCCGAGCGCGCGCTGCGCCAGGTGATGCCCGACGACGCGAAGTTCCCCTACGTGGTGCGCATCGTCAGCGACATCCTCGAGTCCAACGGCAGCTCCTCCATGGCCTCCACCTGCGGCGGCTGCCTCGCGCTCATGGACGCCGGCGTGCCGATCACCGCGCCTGTCGCGGGCATCGCCATGGGCCTCATCAAGGAGGGCGACCGCATCGCCATCCTCTCCGACATCCTCGGCGACGAGGACCACCTCGGCGACATGGACTTCAAGGTCTGCGGCACCGACCAGGGCATCACCGCGATCCAGATGGACATCAAGATCACGGGCGTGTCCAAGGAGATCCTGACGCGGGCCCTCGACCAGGCCCGCGCCGGCCGCATCCACATCCTGGCCAAGATGAAGGAGGCCATCGCCGCGCCCCGCGCCGAGATCAACAAGTGGGCGCCGCGCATCACCACCATCAAGATCCGCCCGGAGCGCATCAAGGACGTCATTGGGCCCGGCGGCAAGGTCATCCGCGACATCATCGCGCGCACCGGCTGCTCCATCGCGGTCGAGGACGACGGCTCGGTGGCCATCGCCAGCGCGAACCAGGACCAGGTCGAGCAGGCGATCAAGATGGTCAAGAACCTCACCCAGGAGGCCGAGATGGGCCGCATCTACCTGGGGACGGTCCGCCGCCTCGCCGAGTTCGGTGCGTTCGTCGAGCTCTTCCCGGGCACCGACGGCTTGGTGCACATCAGCGAGCTCGCCGAGAAGCGCGTCGAGAAGGTGGAGGACGTGCTCAAGGAGGGCGACGAGGTGCTGGTGAAGGTCATCAACGTCGACCGCACCGGCAAGATCCGCCTGTCCCGCAAGGAGGCCATCGGCTGCAAGGAGGGCGAGGTCCTGCCCGTCGCCCCGCGCGAGGAGCGCGAGGGCAGCCGCGACCGTGGTGACCGTGGTGGCCGTGGCGGCGACCGTGGTGGCCGCGACCGGGGTGGCCGTGGTGGCGACCGCGGCGGGCGTGACCGTGGTGGCCGCGACCGCGGTGACCGTGGCGGGCACCGCGAGGGTGGCGGCGAGTCCGGCGGCAGCTCCGGCGGCGGCGAGTCTGGCGGCCCGGCCTAGTCCCGAGTCGTGAGTTCCTGGCGGCCCCACGAGCCTCAGGGCCCGTGGGGCCGTCGTCTGTTCCGGGGCCGTTGGCCCTGCGAGGGAGAGCGAGATGGACAAGGTGAGGGTCAAGGTCACGCGCCTGCGCAACCGGCGCTCCGAGCCGCTGCCGCTGCCGGCGTACGCCACTCCGGGGTCGGCCGGCCTGGACCTGTGCGCCGACGTGGGCTTCGAGCTGCCCCCGATGGCCCACAAGCTGGTCCCCACCGGGCTGGCCTTGCAGATCCCCGTGGGCTTCGAGGGCCAGGTGCGCCCCCGCAGCGGCCTCGCCGCCAAGCACGGGGTCACGGTGCTCAACGCCCCGGGCACCATCGACAGCGACTACCGCGGTGAGGTCCAGGTGTGCCTCGTGAACCTCTCCACGCAGCCTTTTCGGGCCGCGCGCGGAGAGCGCATCGCCCAGCTGGTCATCGCCCCCGTCTCCCAGGCCGAGTTGGACGAGGTGGCCGAGCTCGACCCCACCGCGCGCGGCGAGGGTGGCTTCGGCTCCACTGGTCGCTGAGCCGGCTGGCACGCAGGTTGCCTCGCCTCGAGGGAGGCTGGAGGTGACCCGTGCCGACCGCCAGGAGAGTGTCGCCGCCCGCGCTGCTCCCGGCTGCGTCGGGACCCGAGTCGAGCGTGGACCCCATCCCGCCGGGGAATGGGCTGCGGCGGGCGGCGTTTGTGGGACCGGCGCCGCCGGTGGGGCCCCGCCGACGGTCCGCAGAATCCGTCGAAGG
>CAZAIE010000442.1:0-6393 GCA_964485035.1 uncultured Myxococcaceae bacterium
GCCCCGCCCCCACCGCCTCGCAGAGCCCGGCCTGGATGGCGACGGAGAACGCGGCCACGCTGATCAGGAAGATCCCGAAGTAGACCAGCAACGCGAGCGTGCCGTAGTCCTGGATGAGCGTGGTGAGCCGGCCCTTGAACGAGGGCTTCCCAGTCGTGGGCGTGATCGCAGCGGGGGAGGGGGGCGCGTCCAGGGACATGGACGTACCCTGCCCGATCCCGTCTGGGATGGATACTCCGCGGATGGGCGGCACGCGTCGGATCGCCGACGTCACGGCAGGCACAGCAGCTGCGTGCCCGGGTAGAGGCTCTTCCCGGATCCCTCCGCCTCGGCGAACACGCGGCCGGGCTGGCGGACCTCGCTGTAGACCCTGGCGATGGTTCCCTGGCCCGCGAAGCTCCGCCCGACCAGGCCAGCGGTCGGGATGTCCGGTTCGACGACCTTCGCGAGCTCTGCGGCCGAGAGGTTCAGCACCCGGCTCCAAGTGAACTGCAGCTTGTACCCTCCCGCCCTGCGGCTCCACACCCGCGCGAGGCACGCCCCTTCCGGCACGCGCACCACCGCGAAGCGCGCCTGCGGCGCCTCGATCTGCTTCTCTCCGAGCCAGCGGTAGCCGACGCCGCCAGCGGCCGCGCCTATCCCGAACCAGAAGACCAGGGTCAGCACCGGCGCGACCTGCAACACGAAGGTGGCGAGCTCGTCGGCGCGCGCGACCTTGCTGGACAGCGAGCGGAGCACGTGCCCGGCGTGGGCAGCGCTCTTGGCCACCAGCGCGTGGACCTCCGGACCGGCGAGGTTGTCGCTCCGGCACCAGGTGCAGCTCAGGACCGGGGCTGCGACCCTGGGCAGGTCTCCGCCGCACACGCGGCAGCGCAGCCCCTCGACCCCCGGCAGCTGCAGCGCCGCCCAGCGGACGACCACGCGCCCCGCGACCTTCGGGACCAGCAGCGCGAAGAAGAGCCCGATCACCAGCGTCACCGGTGCAGCCAGGGTCCCGAAGAGGAACCAGCCGTGCCAGGTGTCCTCCTCCATCCGCAAGAGCCAGCTCCCGAGGGCGATGGCACTGGCAACGCCCGTCAGCGTCGCCGTCACCACCCACAGCCGCCTGCGGAGCGCCCCGTGCCGCCGGGGCAGGGACGCAACGAGGGCGCTCGCCCTTCCTTCTGCCTGGTCGCGCTTCTGGAGGTCTTCTGCAGCCTTCGCGAGCGCCTGCGCCGTCACCTCGGGCAATGCAGAGCGGACGCCACAGTGGGCGCACTGGACGTGGGTGGGCTCGGCGAGCGAGACCGGCGCGGTGCTGCCGCAGCTCGCGCACCGGATGGCGACCGCGGGGCCCGACGGCCGGAGCGCTCCGTCCACGCTGCTGAAGGGCGTCACCTCCGGTTCGACGCGAAGCGCCTGGGCCACTGCCTTGGCGGCAGGGAACGCCAGCCCGAACCCGACGAGCAGCGTGACCACGCCGAAGGGGAGCGCCTCGGTGGTGTGGCTGTCGAAGCCGAGCGCGGTGAGCACCAGGCCGACGCCGACGAAGACGATCGCAGCGAGACAGAGCTTCTTGCCGTTCATCCGTTTCCTCTTGGTGCCACGGTTCGGGCCTCTGCCCGTCGCGCCACCCGGACGTGGTCGCCGACGAGTCGACCGTGAGGGTACCGCTGCCACTCAGCAGAATGGGACGCCAGTGAGCCCCCGCCCAACCCTCGATGCAGGCTGGCGGGCGTCCCCTCGCACGCGCGCGCGGTACCATGCCCGCCATGGTGACCAACTGGCAGAGCACCTTCCTCGTCGCCTTCTCCGTCGGAGAGACCCTGGCCATCCTCGGGGCGGGGCGCATGAGGGCCCTCGGCCGGGGCGGCCCGCAGCTCCTGGGGAGGCTCGAGGCGCTGGCTGCGGACGGAAAGGCAGCGGAGGCCTCGTGGGCGGCGCTGGAGTCCTGGCCCTCCGCTGTCGGGGAGGCGTTCGCCGCCCGGCAGCGCGGCGTTGACCTGGTGGGAGCGGGGCGCAGGGCGGCGTGGCGGGCGCTCGCTGTCGCGGTATTCGGCGCGCTGCTGCCGCTGGCCGCCTTCCCGCTCGGCATCCGGATCGACGCCGGCGGGCTCTCCGAGAGGGCGCCCGGCCAGGACGTCCGCTACCTCGCGCCGCAGTTCTTCACCGAGTTCTTCGGTTGGCACGACCCGGATCCGTTGAGCCTGGGACTCTTGATGCTGCTCCCCTGGGTGAGCGTGGCCTTCGCGGTGCGCCGCCTCGTCGGGATCCGCCGGCAGCTGGCTCGTCTCTCGACGGATGGGCTGTCAGCGCCGCCCCTTGCCCCGACCACCTGGGGCGACCGGACCAAGTGGCTCCTCGCCTTGGCCCTGGCTTGTGCGGCCGCGGTCTGCGCGGTGCTTTGGCGCTCCCGCTTCACGTCGCTCTGGGAGCGCGCCCGCGACTACTACGTCATCCCCGTCGGACTGCTCGGCCTCGCCCTGCTCGCCGTCGGGGTCGCGGTGCTCGGGTCGCCGGCCCGCGGCCTGTCCCGGCGCATGGGCTCCACGAGCTGGGCGGCGCACCTGATTCTCCTTTGCTGCGGCCCGAACCTCGCGGTCCTCCCGGTGCTGGGCATCGGCCTCGTCGAGCAGATGGTCTCTCCGTTGGTCGGTGGAGTGCTCTACCTCTCGCTCATCATCGCCATCGGCAGCCGCCACTTGCTGGTCGACCCCGAGAACCGGCGCGTCCTCGTGTGGCGCGGCCCGCTGGGGCTGCGTGCTCGCGTCACCTGCGCCAGGCCTGGGGACTGCGTGGTCACCGAGCGCCGGGAGCACGAGACCAAGAACCGGACGTGGTGGAGCACCGCGGTCATCCTGCAAGGCACTCCGCCTCTGGAGGTCGCCGACGTCAGTCGTGACGCCGACGACCGCGCGAGAGAGATCGCACAAGCCCTGGGCGTCCCCGTGGGCAGGGGCGCTCCGTCCACCAGTTCTGGGGGACTCGACGGGAGCGCGCCTTCGGGGGAGTGAGGACTGCCAGCGCGGAGCGGGCTCTGCTCCTGTCAACCCAGGGCTCGCCGTAGGATGGCGCGATGCACGTCGAACTCACGCACCTCGAGAATGCTCCCCACCGCACGCTCTGCTTCCAGGGCGAGAGCCTCGTCGACTGGCTCGACGGCCACCGACACTTCCTGGACGGGCGTCCGAGCGAGCGCTTCGGCGTGGGCCATGGCTACCGGTTCGACGCGGCCGTGGGCCTGGGCGACGTGTCGGTGGTCTACGAGCAGCAGGGGACCAAGGGTGTCCTGCGCCGCGCGAACGGAGTCCTCGCGCCTGGGAACTTCGTGGAGCTGGGAGTGGACCTCCTGCGCGAGATCGACCGCAGCTTCTACCAGGCCGAGGTCTACCGGTTCCCGGTGGCGCTGCTGCGGCTTCCCGACGGACGGGAGGCCATCGCGCACTGCCCGCGCGGCTACGAGGTCCTCGACCTGGAGCTGTTGGACGGCACCCGCCTGACGTCGCGGGACGGGCCGCACCCCGACGTCTTCCACTCCCGCCTCGCGGCGAGCCCGGATGGCCGCTGGCTGCTCTCGCTGGGCTGGGTCTGGCAGCCGTTCTGCGTGGTCGGCGTCTGGGACGTGGAGCGCGCGCTGCGCGAGCCTGCGCATCTGTCCTCGGCCGGATTGCCCGTGATGCCGGAGTGGGACGCAGAGGTCGTGGGCGCGGCGTTCTGCGGGGAACAGCTCGTGGTCTCGCGCGACGACGGGACGCTGGGGGTGTTCGACCTGCGCGAGGAGCGATACGTCGCGAGCCACCAGGTCGGAGCAGCGGGGACGCTGCTCATGGCCGCGGGGCCCGTCCACGTGGCCGCGCTGGATGGCACGCCCCGGGTCTACTCGCTCGCGACCGGCCAGGAGGTCCTCACGGTGACCGGACTGCCCGCGATCCCGGGGGAGCACCAGCCGTCGGTGAGCCTCGAGCCGCCCGCCTTCCCGGTCGTCGCCCGGGACCCGGAGCGGGGGCGCTTCGCCGTGGGCGACGGCAAGAAGATCTCCGTGGTGACTCTGGTGCCGGACTGACCAGGGGACCTGCCCGGTGATTCCCGTGCTTCCCATCGCACGGCTCGTGTTGCACGATCCCCGGCCATGTCCGACGCCGAGCGCGTGCCCACCGAAGCCACGACCGACCGCGACGCCTTCGAAGACCACCTGCTCGCCACCGTCTGGCCGGGGCGCATCAAGGTCATCGCCGGGATCCAGCTCTCGGCCCTGGTGATCATCGCGCTCTTCTACGACCTCCCCGTCGTCCTGGGCGGCTTCTTCGGGACGCCGAAGGGGAGCGTGGCCGCCATCCTCGCCGCGCGCGCGCCGGTGCTGGCGTCTCCGGCCGTCTCGCTCCTTGCGCTCCGGCTGATGCGCAGGCGCGGGGCCACCCTCCCGCGCTACGCGGTCTCCTGGCTCGGCACGCTCGCGGTGGTCCTGTTCACCCTGACCTCGGACTACGGCTTCTATCGACTCGGTTACCGGACCAACTCGCTGCACGCGCTGGCGTTCCTCACCACCATCGTCGTCGGCCAGTCCTACCTCCCCATCCGCCGCGTGCAGCGGCTGCTCTACCTGCTCTCCTCCTCGTTGGTGCACGTGGGGCTGGAGCTGGTCTTCCCTTCGGCGGACTCGCCGGCCGAGCGGGCGCTGCTCTCCACGGGCCTCATCGTCACCAGCGCCTACACCGTGCTCTCCAGCGACCTGCTCTCGCTCGCGGAGCTGCGGGCCTTCCTCGGGGCGCGCCGCACCGAGACGTCGCTGCTGCAGCTGCAGGCGTCCCGTGCCGAGTCGGAGTCCGCCGCGCACCAGCTCGCGGAGGCGGTGGCGCGGCTGGGTGAGGTCACCGGGGCGCTGCACGGCAGCACCGGCCGGACCCGCGCCGAGACCGGGGGCATCGCCGAGGGCACCGGGGCCCTGACCCAGGCGGCACAGCGCCTGGAGGAGCGTGCGAAGAGCGCCGCCGAGGAGATCGGCGGGGCCCGCGACCAGACCCTTCAGATCGAGCGGTTCGTCTCCGCGACCGACGACAAGCTGGTGGCCATCCTCAAGGCCGTCCAGGCGGCGATGGAGTCCTTCGTGCGGCTCGAGGGATCGCTCGCCCGCATCCGCGCCTTCGTGGACACCATCCGCGAGATCGAGAGCCAGACCAACGTGCTCGCGCTGAACGCCTCGCTGGAGGCCGCGAACGCAGGCTCGGCGGGCCGCGGCTTCCAGGTGGTGGCGAGGCAGGTCCTCTCGCTCGCGGAGCACTCGCGCAAGAGCACCGCGGCGACCCGCCAGGTGGTCAAGGCCATCGCCGGAGACCTCGCCGCGACCCTGTCCACCATCGAGGAGATCCGCGAGCGCACCTCCACCTTCCAGTACGACTTCGAGAAGATGCGCGGGGCGCTGCGCTCGCTGCTGGAGCGGTTCGAGCGCGTGGACGCAGCCATGGACGACAGTCGCGTCCAGGCCGGCGAGCAGGTGCGCTCGGTGCAGGTCATCGCCGACGCGGCGCAGGGCATCGTTGCCCTCGCCGACGCCAACGCGCAGGCGAGCCAGCAGCTCGCCTCCACCGCCGCGCGCCTGGACGAGCTGGCGGGACGGCTGCGCACGGTGGTGGACGCATGAGCGAGCTCCCCCGCTGTCCTCGCCACCCGGCGGAGACTGCCTCCGATGTCTGTTCCCGCTGCGGGTCTTTCGTTTGCGCGCTCGACCGCGCGGAGCTGGACGGGAAGGTCTACTGCGGCGACTGCGTCGTGCACCCCGAGGTGGACTACCTCGAGGCCTTCCGCCGCGAGCACTGGGGGCGGCGCGACTCCTGGGCGTGGCTCCTGGGCGTGGGGGCGATCTTCCAGGTCCTGCTCGGAGTGATGACCGTGGTGCGGTCCGAGCTGGGTGGGCTGCTCCCGCTCGTCGGAGGGGCGGTGGGCATCTGCTTCTGGCTCCGGCTGGGAGGGGCGCGCCAGGCGCTGGTCGGCATGGGCGTGCTCACGTTCCTCCTGGCTGGCCTGTCGGGAGGTCTCGGAGGCATGGCCGCGGGGCTCATCCCGATGCTGGTGTCCATCGCCATCTACCGCGACCCGCGCAACCAGCTCTTCTTCGAGCTCGAGGTCCCGCGCGACCGGCTCCTGAAGGCGTGGAAGATCCACGCGGACAACCGCGTCGCGCACACGGGCTACTCGCTCTCGCTGGCCGGCCTGCTGTTCTGGCCCGTCGCGCCGCTCGCCTTCGCGCTCAGCATCGTGGGGCTGCGGCGCGTGGACCCCAAGGCGCACCCGCCGGTGGGGCGCCGCCGGGACGCCATCCTGGGCATCGTGCTCGGGGTGGTCGGGTCGCTCTTCGGCCTCGTCGCGCTGGCGTACTGGCGCTGGGGAAATTGACGACCGTCAGAGCGGCTTCTTCGC
>CAZAIE010000443.1:0-6392 GCA_964485035.1 uncultured Myxococcaceae bacterium
GCGCGAGCCGCCTGGAGACCGACCGCAAGGCCGAGGCGGCCGTCATCGCCTGGCTGCGCCACCAGACCACCGCCTACGACTCGCTGCACATCGCGCGGGTGAAGGGCCTGCGGCGCGAGGTGCGGCGCGAGCTCGCCGAGGTGTCGCGGGCGCTGCTCGACGTGCACCGCCGCGGCGACGCGCACCTTGCGGCGGGCTGTCCGCTCTGCAAGGCGCTGATGCCCAAGCCCGGCTGAGCACCTCGCCTACTCGACGCGGCGCCTCGGTCGCAGCCAGAGCGCCGCCAGTCCGAGGAGCCCCGCCCAGCCCAGCGCAGCGCCATTCCCACATCCACACCCCTCGGGCGCGTAGGGCGCGGGCCGGCCCACGTCGGGCTGTGCAACGGTCTGCGCGTCGGCACCGGCGGGAGTGGCGGCGTCTTCGGGGGGCCTTGCGTCGGGCGGCATCCCGGCGTCGGGCGCGGCGTCGGGACCCGCGATCGCCGCGTCTGCAGGCGGAGGGCGCGGGAAGGTCAGGAACACCGGTCCAGCGGACTCGGCGAGCTGCACCTGCCCGTCCGCCAGCGCGAGCGCCTCTCCGTACTGATCGACCGCCGCGGTCGGTTCCGGCACCCGCACCCCGATCGTCTGGCCCATGGCTTCAGTCCAGAGCGCGATGCGCACGTCCTGGTCGCCGTCGAGGCGCAGCGCGTGCAGCGTGCTCGGCTCGAGCGGCAGGAAGCCGGCGAAGCGACGCCCCTTCACCTGGGCGATCGAGGCGCGCGCCGCGCGGTAGGCCGGCTTCTCCGAGTAGTCCCGCGCCAGCAGACCGAAGTTGTGCTCCTTCTCCGCGGGGTCGTCGCCGTCGTCGCGCAGGTCGTAGTAGACGGCCATCGGCATCCCCAGCGCGCGAGAGACGAGCAGCCGTCGCACCGTGAGCTGGGCCTGCCGCTGTCGCGCGGCGTCGTCGTGGCCGTCGCCGTACCAGGTCGAGGAGTAGCCCCACTCGGTGTCCCAGATCGGGACTCCGGGCGCGAGCGGAGCCATCGCGGCACGGAAGCGGAGCAGCTCGCCTCCCAAGGACTCCGCGCCACCCTGTCGGTACGGGTGTACGCCGATGGCGTCGGCGTTGCGCGCCGCGCCCTGGGCGAAGGCCGAGGCCGCGAAGGGCAGGTCCATCCCCGCGAGGCCTCCGGTCGAGACCTTCGCGGACGGGTTGCCCTGGTGCACGCGCTTCACCGCCTCGGTGAGCAGCGCCGCGTACTGCGCCGCGTCGGGGGCGGGCTTCCAGAAGCCGATGTTCGGCTCGTTCCACACCTCGAAGCGCACCGGCTTGCCGGCGAAGTGCCGCGCCGCCGCCTCGGCGAAGGCGCCGAAGGCGGTGACCGTCGCCGCGGACTGGGGCGAGCAGCCGGCGCAGTCCTCGTGCAGTGCGTTGCCGTAGTCGAGGATGAACAGCGCCCCCATCCCACGCGCTTCGAGCGCGGCGACGAGGCCGTCGTAGGCCGCGAAGTCGTAGACCCCGGCCTGGCGCTCCACGGCGCTCCAGAACAGGTCCATGCGCACGAACGAGAAGCCCGCGAGGCGAGCGGCCTCGAGCGCGCGGTCGTCCTTGGTGAAGTGGATGTTCACTCCCAGCTCCGCCGCGAGGTCGTCGCCGGGCACGCGGGGGGCGAGGGGAGTCGCGAAGGGGTCGAGCAGCGCGACGGTGGGCTGGTCCGCGGCCGCAAGGTCGTCGAAGCCCACCGCTCCAGAGAGCGAGCCCACGCCGGAGACCGGATCCGCTGCGAGCAGCGCTACCTGGGAGACCGGTCCGTGGAGCACGCCGTCGTTCGCTCCACCCCAGAACGTCGTCGCGGACGTGACGTCCAGGAACACCCGGTACCAGTCCTCCTCGCTCGTCGACTCCAGCGGGCGCCCTGCGCGCAGCTGCAGCGTCTGCCCGGTCGAGTCGGTCACGCGCACGGCGACCTGGATGCCCACCGGGGACTTCACCCAGAACGAGAGCGCGCGGACGTCGATCTTCGGATTGAAGGTGCGCGAGGCCTGGACGTAGCGCCCGCCGGAGGTGAGGTCGTAGGCGAGCCACAGCCCCTTCCCGGTGTGGCCGGGCCCGCTCGAGAGGCTCCCCTTGGCGCCGGGGAACTCGGCGCCGCTCGCGAAGCGCCAGGGCTCCGGTGAGGTCGCCGACTCGAAGTCGTCGAGCAGCGTGGCGGCGGCGGCGGGAGAGGCCAGCAGTAGCGCGAGGCAGGGGAGGGCGGCGAGTCGCATGGCGCGCATGCTACGCCGGCTTCGAGCCACGACGCGTTGGCGGGGCGACGAGCCGCGGACAAAAGCAGGATCGCCCTCATGAGCGTCTGGAGTGCAGGACCCTTCGAGGTCCTGGAGGCACCGACGAGGCCATCCGCGATCTCCAGGCGGCTCTGGCACTGATGCCCAGCTTCTGCGAGTTCCACGACGGCTCGCGATGACGGGAGGCGCCGCTCGAGGCGAAGACCTCGGGCTGTTTCTTTCGGCGGTCTCCGACCCCCGTCGGCCACGAGTCTTGCTCGTGTGAGCGATGGAAGCGTCGCACCCGCCGAGTCCCGGTGCGTTGACCTCTCTGCGGTCCCGGGCCGCAAGACCGCAAAGTTTGCACGCCTCACGGATCGGTCCGGGAGGGACATCGTCCCGGAATTGTTGCCGTTTCGTCCGATGCACGGGACTTGCTTGATGCGGGCGACCCATTCCAGGAGCTGCTTCATGCGTCCGCTCGCCGTGCTCGGCCTCGTCCTCCTCTGTGCCTGCCCGCAGGGGCGCCCACCAGATCCACCCGAGGTCGCTGCGGTCACCACCGGGACCCGGACGCAAGCCCTGAGCGCCGAGCCCGAGTTCTCCCGAGAGCTCTCCCGCGAGACGGTGCTGCTCTCGCTGGTGCTCACTCCTGACGGCCGCGCGAGCTTCGACGCGGTGCGCCGCAAGCCGGTCTCGTACCTGGGGACCCGGCAGCCGCTCGAGGGCGCGGACCACACTCTCGAGATCCGCCACGCGAGCCTCGCGCGGCCCATCGAGCTGCCTCTGGTGTTGGGGCGTCCCGACGAACCCGAGGCGCCGGCCCGCCACGCCTGGGCCGCTGGCGGCACGGTGCTTCGCGCCCCGTCGTTCGGGCCGGGGACGCGCATCGCCCTGCGCGACGCGAACGGCGAGCTGGCGGCGGTGGAGGTGCGGGAATGAACCGCCTCGGCTCTCTCGCCCTCGTCCTGGCCGCAACGCTCGCCGGCTCGACGGCCCGAGCGCAGGTCAACTGCACCACCTACCCCAACCTCTGCGGCCTCACCGTCAACAGCACCATCGAGCAGCCGAACCTCGGCGTGGCCATCGACGTCGTGCTGGTCGGTGACGGCTACCTCGACATGGCGGCCTGGCGCAGCGCCGCGGCGAGCGCCATCGCCAGCTTCAAGGGCGCGACCTCGAACATGTACGGGCAGGTCCCCGCGCTCTACAACTTCCACGTCGTGGAGGTGGTCTCGACGAGCTCCAACGTCTCGAACACCGACACCAACGACACCGCGCTGGGCATGTACACCGGTGGGCCGTACATCACCGCGCAGGCAGCGCGCGTGAACCTCGCGGCGATGAACGCCCCGGACGTGGACGTGGTCATCGCCATCCCCAACGGCGGCGGGCGCAGCAACGCGTCCTATCCCAGCGCGCTGGCCGAGGGCGGCACGGTGCGGCTCGCGGCCAGCTCGCTCTCAGTCATCACCCATGAACTGGGCCACGCGCTGTTCCACCTCGCCGACGAGTACGAGGAGGCGGCGATCTGCGCGCAGCAGCCGCCGAGCGAGTCCGGGATGATCCGCGAGCCCAACGTCACCACCGACCCCACCTGCCACAAGTTCCAGGGGCTGGCCGGGGTGGGCTGCATCCAGGGCGGCAAGTACTGCTCCAGCGGCGTCTACCGCTCGAAGAGCACCTGCCTGATGCGCAGCAACTCCGGGGCCGCGTGCCCCGCCTGCGCGCGGCGAATCACCGACATCCTCAAGGAGCGGCGCAGCGGCCTGAACTGGGGTGACCCCTGGGTGATCATCACCGCGCCGGCCTCCGGGGCCACGCTGTCCGGCAAGGTACAGCTCTCGGCGATGGGCTTCGACGACTGGTTCCAGCCGCTGGCCTTCGCCTTCTTCGTCGACGGCGCCTACGTGGGCGCGGCGAGCGGCGCGTCCTCGGTCAGCCTGCCGTTCGACACCGCGCGGCTGGCGGACGGCGCCCACACCCTCGACGTCCACTGCGCCGACGGCGCGGGCCACGCGCGTGCGGCGAAGACGGTGCCCTTCACCACGGCCAACACCGGTGACGTGACCGCGCCGACGGTGACCATCTCCTGGCCCACGAACGGCAGCACGCTCTCGGGGATGACCTACGTGAACGTGACCTCGCCGGCGACGGACGTGCGGCAGCTCGTGCTGTCCATCGACGGGGTCCCGGTCGCGGCGTCTGCCTCGTCGAACCTCGGCTACCAGTGGGACCTCGCCTCGGTCGCGCCGGGTGCCCACCAGCTCACGGCCCAGGCGATCGATTTGGCGGAGAACGTGGGGACCGCCACGCCGGTGAACGTGACCGTCACGGCGACGACGCCCAAGCCGGTGGTGGCGAGCATCCTCGCGCCTGCTGACGGCAGCGCCGTCGGCCCCTGGTTCGAGCTGAGCTGGCGCGGCGAAGGCGGCTCGGTGGGCGGGCAGGGCGGCGGCGGGCTGCTCTATGCGCTCGTCCTCGACGGCGTGCTCGTCTCGCCGAACCCGCTCGCGGGCAAGACCGAGAAGGCGATCATCGATGCCCGCGCCTGGGCTCTCGGGCCGCACCAGCTCAAGGTCCGCACCGACGCCTCCGGGGTGATCGCCGACAGCCCGCCGGTCTTCGTGGTGCGGGCGAATCCCACCACGCCCTCGGTCTTCTTCGAGACGCTGGAGGACTACCTGGACGTCGCGGGGACGGTGCCCGTCGCGCTGCGGGCCACTGACGACGCGGCCATCACCTCGATCACCTTGCGCGCCAATGGCTCGGTTGTGGGGACCGTGACCGGCGGCAGCGGGACGGTGAACCTGAACACCGTGCCGCTCCCGACGAGCACCACGCTCATGGCCGAGGCGCTCTCCAGCGACGGCGGCCGCGCCACGGCGACCGTCCGCGTCCAGGTGGACAACACGCCGCCCACGGTGGCGATCTCCTCGCCGGCGAGCGGCTCGATGGTGCCGCTGGGGACGCTCGGGGTCCAGGTGACGTCGGCGGACGTCGGCAGCTTCGTCACCGATCTCACCCTGAAGGTGGACGGGGTGATCGTGGCGCAGGGCCGGCCGATGGGCTCACCCTCGACCTCGCTCGCGACCCTCACCGCGGGGCCGCACACCCTGGTAGCGGTGGCGACCGACCGCGCCGGGAACAAGACCACCTCCGCCCCCGTCACGGTGACCGCGGCCAACTGCACGGCTTCGGGGTGCAACGACGGCGACGCCTGCACTGCCGACCGCTGCGCCGCGACCGGGGCCTGTGTCCACACCCGGACGCCGGGCTGCTGCGCCACGCCGGCGGACTGCGACGACGGCGACGGTTGCACCACCGACGGTTGCACTGCGGGGGCCTGCACCCACGCGGCGATCGCCGGGTGCTGCAACGACGACCTCGCGTGCGTCGACGCGGACGCATGTACCCAGGACCGCTGCAGCGCGGCGGGCGGGACCTGCAGTCACACCGCGGTGGGCTGCTGTGCCTCGGCGGCGGACTGCAACGACGGGAAGTCCTGCACCACCGACTCGTGCGGGACCTCGGCGACGGCGGGGAGCTTCTGTGCCCACGACTGGATCGCGAACTGCTGCTCCACCGTGGCCGACTGCGACGACCGTAACTCGTGCACCACCGACTCGTGCACGGGCGGGGCCTGCGCTCACGCCGCCATCGCCGGCTGCTGCACCCTCTCGACCGAGTGCGACGACGGGCAGAAGTGCACGTCCGACATGTGCTCGAACAACGCCTGCGTCAACACGGCGATCAGCGGCTGCTGCGCCACCGTGGCCGACTGCACCACCCTGAACCCGTGCAAGACGCCCGCGTGCACCAACGGCTACTGCGCCTTCAGCGACGTCGCCGGCTGCTGCAACTTCGACTCGGACTGCGCGGATGCCGACCCCTGCACGGTCCACTCCTGCAACGCGTCCCACGCCTGTGTCCTCGTCTCGCCGACGGCGGGCTGTGCGGATGCGGGCGTCCCGGGACCTGACGCAGCGCTGCCGGGGCGCGACGCCTCGCAGCCGGGGCCCGATGCAGCGCAGCCGGGGCGCGACGCCTCGCAGCCGGGGCCCGATGCAGCGACGCCGGGGCGCGATGCCTCGCAGCCGGGGCCCGATGCAGCGCAGCCGGGGCGCGACGCCTCGCAGCCGG
>CAZAIE010000444.1:0-6381 GCA_964485035.1 uncultured Myxococcaceae bacterium
CCCGAGGGACCCCGTCCTCGCCGCGCTGCCGCGCCAGCCGGGGAAGACGGTGCTGGTCGTCGAGGCCAACGCGCTCACCCAGTCGCCAGTGGGGCAGTTGCTCATCGCCTGCGCACGCCGCGAGGGCCGCGAGGACCCCTTCGAGGTCGCCAGGCGCAAGCTGGGCGTGGACATGCTGAAGGACCTGGACCGCGTGGCTGTCTCGTCGCAGGGGATGATCGTCACCGGGCAGTTCGGGAAGGCCAACTGGGACGAGCTCTCCGAGGGCGCCCGCTCCAGCTCCTACGGCGACCAAGGGACCGTGTGGGAGGCGCCCGCCAGGCCGGACCAGGACGAGGGGATGGCCCTCGGGCGCTGGGGCGACGGCATGATGATCGTCGGCGACAGCGCCCAAGATGTGCGGGACACCATCGACCGGCTCGAGGGCAGGGCCGGGGACGGCAAGGCGATCCTCGACGAGAGCGCGACGTACGGGGAGGCGTACGGCGTGCTCGGCACCGACCTGCTGCAGGAGATCCTCGGGCGCGACCAGCCGGAGCTGGCCAAGCGCGTCGAGGAGGCGATCCAGCGGGCCGAGCTGCACGTGAGCGCGATGGGCGACGTCGGCGTGGTCGCCCAGCTCGACGGTCAGGACCGGGACAAGGTGCAGGATCTGGCCAAGTCGCTCGGTGCGGCGCTGTCCCTCGCCCGGCTCAAGGCCCAGGCCGAGGGCGAGACCGCGCTCGCCGAGCTGTTGGACCTTGCCAAGGTCGCGCCCCAGGGCGACTCCTTCAACCTCGAGCTGGCGCTCCCCCAGGCGTTCGTGGAGAAGAAGCTCGCCTTCTGTCGCGAGCCCAAGCCTCCGCGACCGGTGCCACCGCCCGAGCCCGAGCCCGAGCCCAAGGCCGAGCCGGAGCCCGCGGTCGAGGATGCTCCGAAGTAGCGCAGCACCTTCTGGCTTGGCTCCGGGGGGCCACGGCGCGACAATGCCGGCCTTCCCCACACCGTCACACCGTCGAGGTTGGCCATGACCGTCGGAAAGGTTCGCAAGGAGATCGCCGCGGCAGTGAAGACCGACAACAAGGTCTCCGTCGCCGAGGCGCGCAAGATCGTCCAGGCCGCACAGGACGGGAAGGTCACCGCTTCCGAGTGCAAGGTGATCGCCGACCTCTTCGAGGGCGCCAACAAGCCGGCGATGACCACGGCGGCGAAGAAGCTCCTGGACCAGTTCCTGGTCGACAACGGCGCAGGCGGCAAGCCCGCCGAGCAGATCGTGAAGAAGGTGCTCGCCGAGTTCGGCCTGAAGCAGACCAGCGTCTACTTCCCCCAGGCCGAGGTCGATCGCCAGATGAAGCTTGGTGGCAAGGTGGGCTTCGAGGCCGCCGTGCGCGCGTCGATCAAGAGCTTCCTCGAGCAGGGCGACGAGCCGGGCAGCCCGCTCAACATCATCACGGAGATCGGCGAAGCGGCCGACCCCAAGGCCGCGGTGCGCGACTACCTGAACCGCTCCTCGACCACCCTCGCGCTGGTCCCGCCCAACCCCACCGACGCCGACAAGGCGATGGGCCTCTTCCCGCCCGAGAACGGTGAGACGGTGGCCGCCAACTGGGTCATCTCCGTGCGCATCCCGGACCTGTCCGAGAGCCTGCACTGGGCCATCACCGACCGCTCGGGCAAGAAGCCGACCTACAACTACGGCTTCGACTGAGCAGCGTCAGTCGAACACCGTGCGTCCTCCGTAGCCGGGGGACGCCGCGCGCTCCCGCTCGAGGTACTCCTCGAAGGTCGGACCGGTCGCGCTGGACTCGAGCCTTCGCGCCTGCTCGTCGAGGCGCCGGACCGCGGCGAGCTTTTCTTCGTTTCCCAGCTTCGCCTGGGCAACCGCGGTCTTCAGCACCGCGAGCGTCTGGTCGTACACCTTCAGCGGCACCGGGAACGGGTGGCCGTCCTTGCCGCCGTGCGCCAGGGAGAAGCGCGCCGGGTCGCTGAAGCGGCAGGGCGCCCCGTGGATGACCTCGGCCACGGAGGCCAGCGCCTCGACGGTCCGTGCGCCCACCCCGGGGGTCAACAGCAGCTCGGCGAAGTCGGTGGGCCCGCGATCTGCGGCGGCGGCGAGCGTGGCGTGCAGCCTGCGGGTGAGGACGTCGCCGCTGCGCACGTCGTGGTGCGCGGGGAGCTGCAGGTGAGGGAGGACGAGCTGCACCGGAGCCGGTGCGCGCTCGGGAAGGGGCGCGAGCTTGCGCAGCGCGCCGAGCACGGTGTCGGGCCGCTGGACGAGCTCGACCTGCGCGCGGCGTGAGGCCTCGGCCCGGTGGTCGGCGAGGTTGACGATGTTGCCCGCGGGGCGACCCTCGATGGCCGCGTGGGGAGCGTCGACGAAGCTCTTCAGGTTCTCCGAGAGCCAGTGGTAGCGCCGCGCCTGTCGGCGCTCCGGGTTCATTCCCTGCTGCACCACCGTCCAGCTCCCATCGTCGGCGACGAGGAAGCCGTGGAGGTAGAGGTCGAAGCCGTCCTGCACCGCGGCGCTGTCCACCTTGGCCACCAGCCGGCTCGCACGCGCGAGCGCCGCACCGTCGAAGCCTGCTCGCGACCCCGCGGCGAGCAGCTCGTCCGGCGTCTTGCGCGAGTGCCGGCCGCGTCCGCCGCACACGTGCAGCCCCAGTTCCCACTCGACCGGTGCGAGGCCGCGCTTCAGGGCGCCGAGCACGCTCGTGGTGATGCCCGACGAGTGCCAGTCCATCCCCATCACCGCGCCGAAGGACTGGAACCAGAACGGGTGCGCCATGCGCCGCAGGAACTCCTGCCGGCCGTAGTGGTGGACGATGGCCTCGGTGATGACGCGGCCCAGGCGTGCCATGCGCGACGCGAGCCACTCGGGCACACGGCCGCCGTGGAGCGGTAGATCGGCGTTGCCAGTCCGGGTGCCCATACAGGCGTTCAGGTTAGGCGTGGAACACGAGCCTTTTCAAGGACTTGGATTGCCTTGAAAAGCTCCGTGATTCCAGCTGGTTGGCCGATGTTCCACGGCCCCGCATCCTTATATGCGGGAGCGCGGCCTAGCCGGGGGAGGCGCACTTCGGGCAGGCGAAGCCCGACTCCAGCCGCTCGAGCATCCGCTTCTCGGCGCCGGAGACGCGCGCGAGACCGAGGATGCCGCCTGCGGCCTGCGCGGTGGCGCGCGTCGCGTGCAGCAGCTCGGCGCGGAGCCGCTCGCGATCGGCCTGGTCGAGCCGCTCGCACAGGTTGCAGACGTAGGCCTCCCAGGCCTCGAGCAGCCCCGGGTCGGGCCGGTGCGCGAGCCAGCGCTCGAGCAGCGCGTACTCCACGCTCTGCGGTCCGATGCCCTGCGCGTTCGCGTGGTGGAGGATTGTCTCCCGCTCCTCGGGTTGGATCGCGCCGTCGGCCCAGGCGACCTCGACCAGCGGCACCGTCGCCAGCGCGGCCACGACCTCGGGCCGGACGTCGAGCTCCACCAGGCGGGTGAGGACGCGCTCGTCCGTGATGCCCGAGGCGGCGGACAGCGCCTCGCGCGTCTCCGCCATCAGGCGCAGCGCTCGCTGCCGCTCGAGCAGCACGGCGTCGCTCTCGAGGAAGAAGGCCGACTCGAGCAGTCGGCCGGCGCGCTCGAAGGACTTCACGGTGCGGTCGGTGCTGGGCATCTCACCCTCCTCCAGGAGCTCGGGCTCCTGCAACCTATGGATGCACGAGCCGGCCGATCGTCACGCCCGCCGGCGCAGCAGCTTCGCGGCCTCGACGACCAGCAGCACGCCCAGGCCCGCGGCGAGCGGCACGGCGAGCTGTCCCATGCCCAGCGACGCCGTCCCGAACACCCCCTGCAGCGGCGGGAGGTAGACGGCCGCGGCCTGGAGCACGAGCAGCGCCGCGGTCGCGCCCAGGAGCGCGCGGTTCGAGAACGGGTCGAGCCGGAACACCGACTCGGTGGACGAGCGCGTCGCCTGCGCCTGGAAGACCTGCAAGAGCACGACGGTGGTCAGGGTGAGCGTCTGCCACTCGGCCATCCCCGAGCTCCACGCCCAGTAGGCGATGGCCAGGTTCACACCACCCAGCAGCAGGCCCTGCCAGAGGATGCGCGCCCCCACGCCACGGGAGAGCAGGCCCTCGGACGGGAGCTGGGGCGGACGCTGCATCACGCCGCGCTCGGCCGGCTCGACGCCGATGCCCAGCCCGAGCACGCCGTCGGTGACCAGGTTCAGCCAGAGGATCTGGAAGGGGAGCAGTGGCAGCGGCATGCCCAGGAGTGGCGCGACGAAGACCAGCACCAGCTTGCCCAGGTTGCCCGCGAGCGAGAACTGCAGGAACCGGCGGATGTTGTCGTTGATGGCCCGCCCTTCCTCGACCGCCGAGACGATGGTCGTGAAGTTGTCGTCGAGCAGCACCATCGACGCGGCTTCCTTCGAGACGTCGGTCCCGGTGATGCCCATGGCCACGCCGATGTCGGCGCGGCGCAGCGCCGGCGCGTCGTTCACGCCGTCGCCGGTCATGGAGACCACGTGGCCGCGCCGCTGCAGGGCCTCCACGATGTGCAGCTTCTGCTCCGGGGCGACGCGGGCGAAGACCGACACCTTCTCGACCTGGGTCTCCAGCTCCGCCGGCGAGAGCGCCGCCAGCTCGGTGCCCGTGAGTACGCTTCCGTCCCCGAGGATCCCCAGGTCCTCGGCGATGCGCCGCGCGGTGACCGGGTGGTCCCCGGTGATCATCACCGGCCGGATGCCCGCGGTCCGACAGGTGCGCACCGCGGCCTCGACCTCGGGCCGGGGCGGGTCGAGCAGGCCGGTGAGCCCCACGAAGACCAGGTCCTGCTCGAGCGCTGCCGGCTCGGAGAGCGGGGCGTTCGCGTCCGGGAGCAGCCGGAAGGCCACGCCCAGCACGCGCATGCCGCCGGCGGCCAGCTCGTCGTTGGCCTTGGCGATGCGCCCGCGCCATGCGTCGTCGAGCGGCACCGCCCGGCCCTCGGACCAGACGTGGCTCGAGACCGTGAGCAGGCTGTCCACCGCCCCCTTGGCGAAGACCACGCGCCCGCCCTCGGGGACCTCGGCGCACCGCCCCACCCACGCCTTGCAGTCGGCGATGCGGTGGACCGTGGCCATCCGCTTGCGCTCGGAGTCGAAGGGCACCTCGGCCACGCGCGGGTACGCCAGGGCGAGCTGGTCCTTCAAGAGGCCGTGCTTCGCGGCGGCGATGACCAGCGCGCCCTCGGTGGGGTCGCCCACGGCGCGCTGCCTGCCCGGGCGGCCGGGGTCGGGCTGCAGCTCCGCGTCCCCGCAGAGCGCGCCGCCCATGAGCAGCAGGGCCAGCGAGGGGTCGCTCTCGAGCAGGGCCGAGTCGGCGGGGGGCTCGCCGGCGGGCTGCCGGTGCTCCAGCTCCTCGGTGATCTCCACGCGGTGCCCGGCGAGGTCCACCACCGTCACCGTCATGCGGTTCTCGGTGAGCGTCCCGGTCTTGTCGGAGCAGATGACGCTCACCGAGCCCAGGGTCTCGACCGCGGGGAGCCGGCGGATGAGCGCGCGGCGGCGCAGCATCCGCTGGGCCCCCAGCGCCAGCGCGATGGTCACCACGGCGGGGAGCCCCTCGGGGACGACCGCCACGGCCATGCTGACCGCGGTCATGAACATGAGCTGCCAGGGCTCGCCCATGAGCAGGCCCACCCCGAAGATGGCCGCGACCACCACGCCCGCCGCGCCCGCGAGGATGCGCCCCAGCCGGTCCAGGCGATGCTGCAGCGGGGTCCGCACCTGGCCCACGCCCTGCAGCAGGTCGGCCACGCGGCCGAGCTCGGTGGCCATGCCGGTGCCGGTGACCAGGAGCAGCCCGCGGCCGTAGGCGACGCTGGTGCCCATGAAGGCCAGGTTGTGCCGGTCGCCCAGGCCGGTGGGGCCCTCGCCGGGGAGCGCGGCGACGGTCTTCTCCACCGCCTCGGACTCGCCGGTGAGCATCGCCTCCTGCACCCGGAGGCTCGCCGACTCGACCACGCGGCCGTCCGCGGGCACGACGTTCCCGGCCTCGAGCAGCACCACGTCGCCGGGGACCAGCTCCGAGGAGGGGCGCTCGGCGACCGCTCCCTCGCGCCGCACGCGGACCAGCGGGACCGCGAGCTGCCGCAGCGCCGCCATCGCCTTCTCGGCGCGGACCTCCTGCACGAAACCCAGCACGCCGTTGAGCAGGACGATGGCCAGGATGGCGATGGAGTCCTTGGCGCTGCCGACGACGGCGGAGACGCCCGCGGCGACGAGCAGGACCACCACCAGCGTGCTCGCGAACTGGTCGAGGAAGACGCGCCAGCGCGGCCGCCCGCCCCGCTCCACCAGCGAGTTCGGTCCGTGCCGCTCCCGCCGCGACGCGGCGACGTCCGCAGCGAGGCCGCGTGCGGGGTCCACCTCGAGG
>CAZAIE010000445.1:0-6373 GCA_964485035.1 uncultured Myxococcaceae bacterium
GACGCCACGTTGGAATGCCTCGGCGATGGTCGTGGCGAGCTCCGGCCGTCCCCGGGCGCCGAAGAGCGCGTCCTGGGTGAACACGCCCAGCAGCCGGGCCAGGGCCTCGCCGAGCCTCCCGAAGTCCGGCTCTCGGGCCGCGTGCCGGCGGACCTCCTCCAGCGCCCGCGCGGTGAGCCCGTCGAGGCCCACGAAGACCGCCTCGCCGAGCAGCGCCGCGAGCTGCGAGAGGTCCAGCCGCTCTGCGAGCAGCGCCTCCTCGAGCTTGCGGCCCGCAGCCGCGCCCAGGCTCGCCCCGAACCCGGCCGCCTCGATCAGCGCGCTCTCGGCGAGGTCGTCCGGGGCGAGCACCCACTCCTCGGCGAGCACCGGGTCGGTCGTCCACGCCGGTCCCGACTCGCGCCGGAACCCGGGGATGGCCAGCACCCGCAGGCGGTGCAGCACCCGGCTGCGCGCGAGGTCCTGCGGCTGGTGCAGCGAGAGCTTCACCGCCCGCGCCGCCGGACCCGGCGTGAGCCCGTGCTCCTCCAGCGCCGCGGCGACGTCGGCGAGCAGTGCGGGGCGCGGGGTGGCGGGGTCGAGCCGTCCCTCGCGCCGGCCCGAGAGCGCGCGCAGCACCTCGACCAGGAGCGCGTCCGTCCCGCGCTTCACGGTCCCCCGCTCGGACCAGGGCAGCGGCGCGTCGAGCGACTCCTTCACCAGCGCGGCGGAGAGCCCATCGAGCAGATCGGTCCGGCGCAGGCAGCCGTGCCCCCGCAGGCGCGCGAGGCCGTGCGAGAGGGTCTGGGCGGCGACGAGGTCCGCGGAGGAGACCGGCTGCCCCAGGCCCCGCAGGTGCTCGACCGCCAGGCGCAGCGCCGGCTCCGCCGCGCCCTCTGCACCGTGGGCGAAGACCAGGTCGTAGAAGGCGGGCGAGGGCATCCCCGACTCGTACCCGGTGAACGAGTCCAGACGACGGAACGACCAGGGCACGAGGTAGCTGCGCGCGCCGTCCGCGGCCGGGACCTCGGGCCAGCCCGGCGTCTCCGCGGGCTCGGCGTCGGCCAGCGCCGGCGCGTGGTAACCGCCGCAGACCACCGCCACCGGACCCCCGGTCGAGGCCAGCGCGGCGCGCACCCACGCGCGCATGTAGCCCTCGCGCTCGGCGTCGCGCGCCTCCGGGCGTCCGTCCCCGCGCAGGGCGGTGAAGTAGGCCCACAGCCGCTGGCCGAGCGCCGCCTCGTCCGCCTCGCCCTGGCACGCGCCCTCGAAGAGGTGGTCCCAGAGCGCGTCATACCCCTCGACGTGGAACCGATCGCACAGCGCCGCCACCCCCTGCGAGTGTCGCCGGGCGTGGTCCCCGTAGCGGTTGGCCACTCCGTGGAACGCCGGATGCCAGGCCGGCAGGTCCATGAAGCGCAGCTCGGCTCCGAGCGCGCGCCCCACCAGCAGCGCCCGCCACTCGGGCGAGTACTCGCAGAACGGCGTCCAGCTCGACTCGGTGCGGTCGCCCTCGCTGCGGCGGTGGGTGAAGACCGCGATGGGGAGGCGGTGCGGCAGCAGCAGCTCGTCCAGGCGGTCGTTGAGGTCCGCCGGACCCTCGACCAGCACCACCGCGGGCTTGATCCTCGAGAGGGCCGACGCGACCAGCCGCGCGCAGGCGGGGCTGTGGTGGCGCACGCCCAGGACGTGGAGCCGGCCGGTCATCGCCACCTCAGCCGGGGAGCAGGTGCCGCGCCTCGTAGAGCGCCTTCCACAGCTCCCCGCCGCGCCGCCCCACCCGCTGCTCCAGCCAGGCCCGCAGGCGCTTCAGGTCGTCCTTGTTGTCCTTGGCGGCGGTGCCCGCAAGGTGCTCCACGATGTCCGCCGGCTGCCCGGCGTCGCGCCGCAGGTACCAGCCGCGCACCCCCACCGCGTGGGCCACCGCCACCGCCTCGGCGGTGGAGAGCACCGAGGAGAGCCTCTCCATCGGCCGCCCGTCGGAGGACTCGCCCGCGCGCAGCTCGCGGAAGGTGGTGACCAGCACCTCCAGCAGGTCCTCGGGCGGGGGCACCGGGACCCCGCTCTTCTCGAGCAGCCGCGCGCTCTCGCGTCGCACCAGCTCGAGCTCCGTCTGGAAGTCGGCGATGGGGAACACCGTCTCGAAGTTGAAGCGGCGCTTGAGCGCGGACGACATCTCGTTCACGCCCCGGTCGCGGGTGTTCGCCGTGGCGACTACGTTGAAGCCCTCGGCCGCGAAGAGCATCCCCTCGGCGCCCAAGAGCTCGGGCACCGCCAGCACGCGGTCGGAGAGCACCGAGAGGAGCGCGTCCTGCACCTCCAGCGGACAGCGGGTGATCTCCTCGAAGCGGACGATGCGCCCTTCTCTCATCCCGCGGTAGAGCGGCGCCGGCACCAGCGCGCGCGGGGTCGGCCCCTCGGCGACCAGCAGCGCGTAGTTCCAGCTGTACTTGATCTGGTCCTCGGTGAGCGACGCCCCGCCCTGGATGGTGAGCGTCGAGGTCCCCGAGACGGCCGCGGCGATCAGCTCGGAGAGCAGGGACTTGGCGGTGCCCGGCTCGCCCACCAGCAAGAGGCCCCGGTTGGTCGCGAGCGTCACCATCGCCCGGTCCACCAGCGAGGGGTTGCCCACGAACTTGGGGGTGAGGCCGGCCTGCTCGTCGCCCAGGATGAAGCGCCGCACCGCGGTCATCGACAGGGCCCAGCCGGGAGGCCGGGGCGCCTGCTCGCGCTCGTCGTCGGCGCGCAGCCGCGTCAGCTCCTCCGCGTACTGCAGCTCGGCGGGTGGGCGCTGCACCGCGCGCGGAGCGGAGAGAGCGGCCTCGTCGGCCTTCTTGCGCGTCGCCATGGCGTCGGCTCCTCGGAGGTGGGCGTTGAGCGAGCGGCGGACTATAGCCCGCCCGGTCCGAGCAGGGCCTCGGCGCTCGCAAGCTCGGCGGCGTCGTTGACGTTGACGAAGGCGCGCTCGTGCTCCGGGACGCCTGCGTACTCCTCGGGCCGCAGCACGCGCACCCTCGCCTCTGGGAACCACCCGTCGACCCGCCAGCGACCCCGCTCGAGCGCCGAGCGGACGATCGGCAGGCAGGCCTCGCGCCGGTAGAGCGCGTGGAGCGGCTCCAGCCCTCGCTCGGTGGCGGGGACGACCGCGTCGAAGCCCGAACCCAGACCGAGGGCGAGGCGGAGCAGCTCTGCGTTTGCGAACGGCAGGTCGCACGCGACCACCGCGACCCACTCCTGGCGCGCCGCCGAGAGCGCTGCGTACAGCCCGCCCAGCGCGCCGCGGCCGGGCAGCGGGTCCGGGAAGCAGGGCAGTCCCAGGAAGGCGTAGGCCTCGGGGGTGTTGGTCGTCAGCAGCCGCTCGTCGCCCAGCCCCGAGAGCCTGCGGCAGACGCGCTGGACGAGCGGCTCGCCCAGGAAGGGCGCCAGGGCCTTGTTGCGGCCCATGCGCCGCGACTCGCCCCCTGCCTGGATCGAGACGGTCAGCCCCATGCGCCTCAGCCCCGCAGCCGCTCGAGGTCGCTCGCCAGCTCGGAGAAGACGATGGGGTCCAGAGCGCCCAGCGGGACGCCGTCGTCGTGCGACCAGCTCTTGCTGTCCACGCAGCACAGCCCCAGCGTCTGCTCCGGCGACTCGCTGAGCATGCCGGTGTACAGCCCCGGGTTCAGGTCGAGGGTCGCGGTGCGCCCGTCGGCGAGCCGCTTCTCCATCCAGCAGACGACGCCTCCGTCCTGGGGCGGGCCGCGCCGCCAGCGGCGCTGCTCCAGGCCCAGCACCTTCCCGGTGGGGACCTTGAGGTCCTTCACCCGGGCGAGCGCCCGGGCCTCGCGCTCGACCTGCGTGACCTGGAACGTCGGCCGCCCGAGCTGGGGGAACGGCTGGACGATCTCGTAGTCGGCCAGCAGCTGGCCCCAGCGCGCGCCCAGCTCCGCGGACAGTTCCAGCGGGTGCGGGATGCCCACCCTGGCGCCCCGAGGCAGCGTCCAGCCCGCGTCGGTCGGGTCGGCGAGGCTGCGGTCCTCGGCGACGCGGAAGCTGTGCGTGAGCCGACCCTCGTCGTATGCCGCCCAGACCAGGCGCCGCACCACGTGGAACACCAGCGGGTGGCGCACGAACAGCTCCAGGAAGTCCTGGGCCGCGAAGCGGCGCTGCGCGCACATCGCCAGCTCCAGCCGGAGGATCTGCAGGCTCGCCGAGGTCCGGGCATCCTTCTTGAGCTGGCTCCAGCGCGCGGCGGCGGCCTGGGCCTTCGGGCCCTCGTCGCTCTGCTTCGGCTTGGGCAGGTCCTTCAGTCGGCTCCCGGCCGCGTCGGCCACGAACGGGCGGAGCTGCTCGTCGAAGCCCACCCGGAACTGGCGGGGCCCGAAGTCGAGCTGCATCGAGCCGTCCTCGTCGAGCCCGAGGTCGGGGGCGAGCCGGTCCTCCAGCTCCTCGCGGGTGAGGCCGCGGGTCTCGGCGATGGCCTCGATCTTCTGCTGGGCGCGGCCCTGGAGCCCCTTGAAGCGGGCCTTCAGCGCGATGCCGTTCAGGTGCATCAGCGCCACGTCGGAGCCAATGGCGGCGAGCACGTCCAGGCCGGCCACGGCGCGGGCGTGGGCTGCCTCGCCCGGCCACTCGCGGACCAGCGCGGCGAGCCGACGCGCGCAGGCGTCGTCGCCGAAGTGGCCGACGGCGTTCAAGCAGAAGCCCTCCTTCGACGGCGCGCCGTTCAGCAGCCAGACCTGGAAGAGGTCCCAGGCGAACCGGGCCAGCGACGCCGGGTCGCACGCCTCGCGGATCTGCGCGAGCCCAGCGTACGGGTCGTCCAGCGGCGAGAGCGCCAGCGCGGTGAGCAGGGCCTCCATCGCGGAGGCGGGGATGGCGGCCTGCTTCGAGGCGAGCAGCGGGCGTGGCAACGACAACGGGTCGACGAAGGCGGGCAGCCGGGGCACCTTCGCGGGGATCTGGTCGATGGGTTCGGACGCCAGCAGCGCGGCGATGGGGTCCTGCACCCCCGCGCGCCGGGCCACGTCGAGCAGCGCCGATCCGTGGCCGCTGGTGGCCAGCAGGCGCAGCGCCGCCTCCGCGTCCTGCCGCGCGCGCCCGGCCTTGCCCAGGGCCTGTGCCAGCAGGCCCGCGGCGGCGTGCTCGGGGTGGCGCAAGAGCCACGTCCGCGCGTCCGCGCGCAGCGACTTCTTCCCGGTGTAGGCGGCCGCGACCACCGGCGCGAACCTGGCGACGCCGAAGGGGAGGGCGAACGGCAGCGCGCCGGCGAGGTCGCTCTCGAGCCGCCGCTCGAAGAAGGGGAGCGCAGCGAGGCCGTGGCGTGCAGCGATGGCCGGGTACCAGCCGGCGTCGAACCAGCTGGTCTTGGTGGTGCGCGGCGCGAGGGCCGGGGCGACCTCGGGGGGACAGGCGGCCAGCATCGCCGCGGAGATCTCCTCGGTCCCCGCCGCGAGCTTGGGCCAGTCCTGCTCCCCCGCCGGGCAGTAGCTCGTGCGCCGCGCCCAGTCCTCCTGCTCGCCGGCGCCGAAGGCAATGCGATCCGGGACGGCCACCGGCGCGAACCCTGCCACCACGAGCGGCGTCGGAGCCTTCTGCTTGCGCGCCCACGGCGGGTCCCGCAGCACCTTGGGGAGGTCTTCGAGGCGCGCGTCGGCGGCGAGGGGCGCGGCCTCGGACCGAAGGCCCTGCAGGAGCCTCCCCGCCTCCGGGCTCGCCTTTGGGAGCACCTCGTCGACGAGCGCCGGGAAGCGGCGGACGACGGTGGAGAGCACGCTGCGGACCGGATCGACCGCCTTCCCTCGCTGCGTCCCGGCCTCGCCGAGCAGGCGCATCGCGCGACGGGGCTGGGCGATGGCCGCCTCGGCCAGCGCGGCCTGGGCCTCCTTCTGCGCGACTGCCTCGAGGAGCGTCTTCATGGCCTCGTCCGAGCCCACCGCGGCGAGCACGGAGCAGAAGGCGCGCAGCATCTCCGAGTCGGCCCAGGTGGAGCCCTGCGCGCCGATGATGAAGGACAGCGCCGCCGCGCCGCAGCCATCGAGCAGGCTCGCGGCCGGGTCGCGCGACTCGGTGCTCCAGCGTCCGGAGAACAGACTCCCCCCCACCTGCGTCCGCGAGAGCGCCGCCGGGTCGGACAAGCTGGCGAGCAGGCACGTGCGCATGGCGTCGAGCTGGGGCGTCAGCTCCTGCTCCGCCCACTTCTCGGTGGGGAAGAGGAACGCGGCGGCGACGCGCTGCGCATCGGTCCCGGTCGCGCGAACGGCCGCTGCCACGTCTCGTGCGGCGAGGTAGTCCGCCTCGGAGCCCAGGACCAGCAGCTCGCGCAGCCTCGGGAGCCCTCGCAGCGACCCGCGCGAATGGAAGTCCGCGCGCCACTCGCCTTGGGTGGCGAGACCGGCGGTCGTCGCCTCCTTCC
>CAZAIE010000446.1:0-6371 GCA_964485035.1 uncultured Myxococcaceae bacterium
TCCAGGGCATGGCCATGAACATGGCGACCCTGGGCTGCTCCTCGAGCGGTGAGGGGGCGCTGTCGCTGGCGCTCCTGCTGGCGCTGGTCCCGCTGCTGGCGATGCGGCCGGCCAGGGTGCGCGTCCGCCGCGACCGCTGACTCGACCGCAGGAGCCTACGGAATCGAGAGGATCTGGACGGCCGCCTCGTGGGCCTTGTCCATCACGTCCGCCCCGTCGCTCGCCAGGCCGAGCTGGAAGCGGCCCACGGCGTTGCCCTTTGCGTCCTGGACCAGCACCGTGACCACCACGTCCGCCCCGGCCTTCGCGGCGGAGAGGCTGACCCGGCGCTGGAAGTGCTGCGAGGACATCAGCGCCTCGAGCTCAGTCCCCTCGGTCGCGCCCACCACCGCCCGATCGCGCTGGGCCTGGAGCAGGGCGCGCAGCTCGTCGGGGCAGGAGACCTGCTTCTTGTTGTACTCGAAGAGCTTGGAGCAGAGGCTCGACTCGAAGAGCAGCGGGCTGACCACGCCCGCCATGTCCGAGGCCAGTGAGATGTCGGTGAGCATGTGGCGCACCGGCCTGTCGATGACCGGGGGGGGCTTGTGGCTGACCGGGGAGGCACAGCCGGCGAGGGCGACGACGAGGGCAGCGACGAGGGTGGGCTTCACTTCTTCTCCTTGCCCTTGGCCTTCGGGGTCTTCTTGGCTGGGGGTTGCTTGGGCTCGGCCGAGGAGGCAGCAGGCTCCTTGGCCCCTGGAGCGACGATGGGCTCCTCCGCCACGCCCAGGGTCTTCTGGACCGCCGAGGTGAGCGACTGGGAGATCTCCTCGTTGTAGCCGCGGCTCACGAAGCCGATCTTCCCGGTCTTGTCGAGGATGAACACCGAGGGGAGCGGGACCTTGGTGCCCAGGTAGCGCCGGGCCACGAAGTTGTACTGGTCCTTCACCACCGGGTAGCTGACCTTGGCCTCGCGCAGGAGTTCGCCCACCAGCTTCTGTCCTTCGGCCTCGCTGTCGATGGCCACGCCGATGATGCGCAGGCCCTTCCCCTGGTAGCGCTCGTGGAGCTGCTGGAGGTAGGGCAGTTCCTTCTTGCAGGGCTTGCAGTAGCTGGCCATGAACGAGACCAGCACCACCTTCGCAGCAGTGTCCTCGGCGTCCTCGCCCACCAGCAGCATGGTCCCGGCGCGGGGCTGGCCGGAGGCCTCGGGGTTGTAGACCGGCAGCGTGAACCCGGGCGCCTCGGCGCCCACGCCGGGGAGCTCCTCGTCGGGGTTCTCGGCCAGGGCCGGGACGGCCAGCGCGGACACGGCCAGGACGGCCAGGGATGCGATCACTCGGTGCATGGTCGACCTCGGTTCAGCGCGACAGCTCGACGGCGAGGTCGGCGAGGCTGACCTCGCGCTCCTTGCCGGCCGCGTCCTTCTCCTTGCCCATCTCCTTCAGCTTCCCGCGGCCGGAGGCGAGCTCGCCCTCGCCCAGGACCAGGGTGTAGCGCGCGCCCACCTTGTCGGCGCGCTTCATCTGCGCCTTGAGGCTGCCCCCGCGCAGGTCCTGGTCCACCGAGATGCCCGCGCGGCGCAGCCCGGCGGCGAGGGTGAGCGCACGGCGGCGCGCCTCGTCGCCCAGGGTCACCAGGAACAGCTGGGGGCACGACCGGAACTCCTTGCCCTGTGCGGCGAGCAGGATGGACAGCCGCTCCAACCCCGCCGCGAACCCGACGGCTGGGACGTCCGGCCCGCCCAGGTTCTTCACCAGCTTGTCGTAGCGCCCGCCCGCGAGGACCGTGTTCTGGCTGCCCAGCCCGTTCTCGCCCTGGGTGCTGGAGACGCACTCGAAGACGGTGCGGGTGTAGTAGTCGAGGCCCCGGACGATGCGCGGATTGACCACGTACTTCACCCCCAGGTCGTCGAGCAGGCCGCGCAGGGTGGCGAAGTGCTGCTTGCACGGCTCGCAGAGGTGGGCCTCCACCGCGGGGACCTCGGCGGTGACGCGCTTGCACCCCTCGACCTTGCAGTCCAGCACGCGCAGGGGGTTGGTCTCGAGCCGCCGCTGGCAGTCGGGGCAGAGGTCGGCGGCGCGGCCCTTCAGGTAGTCGAGCAGCGCGGCGACGTAGGCGGGGCGGCAGGCCTCGTCGCCCAGCGAGTTCAGCTCCAGCGAGATGTCCGGGAGCCCCAGCTCGGTGAGGAAGGCCACCGCGGCGTCGAGGAGCTCGGCGTCGGCGTGCGGGGACGCGGCCCCGTAGATCTCCGCGCCGAACTGCGAGAACTGGCGGTAGCGCCCCTTCTGCGGCCGCTCGCGGCGGAACATGGGCCCCAGGTAGTACCAGCGCACCATCGGGTCCTGGACGAGCACGTTGTGCTCGATGGCGGCCCGGACCGCGGGCGCCGTGCCCTCGGGGCGCAGCGAGACCATGGTCCCGCACTTCTGCTCGGTCGCGCCGTCCTCGAAGGTGTACATCTCCTTGCCGACGATGTCCGTCTCCTCGCCGACGCCGCGCACGAACAGCGCGGTCTTCTCGAGGATGGGGGTGCGGACCTCTCCGAAGCCATAGCGCTCGAAGACGGCGCGCGCGGCGGACTCGATGCGGTGGAACCGGCCGATCTCCTCGGGGAGGAGGTCGTTCATGCCCTTCACTGCGGTGATCTTCTCTGCCACGAGATGCTCCTAGCCCACCCTTGCGAGGACCTGGCCCACGCGGACGCGCGCGCCCTCGGCCGCGGCCGGTTCCAGCGTCACCCGGCCGGGCTCGAACACCAGGACGACGGTGGAGCCCAGCTCGAACACGCCCAGCTCCTCACCCTTGCGGATGGGGATGGGCCGGTCGTACCGCCGCCGCGAGGCCCCGCGGCCGGCGTTGGTCACCACGTCGTCGTAACAGGCGCGGATGCGCCCCACGTTCATCGCCCCGACCTTGACCACGGCGACCCTGCCCGCAGCCGTCTTGAGGAAGGTCACCAGCCGCTCGTTGGAGCAGAACAGCCCGGGGACATAGCGCACGCCCAGCGCGTTCACCGGGAAGAGGTCGCCGGGGATGTAGCTGTAGCCCTCGATCTCGCCGTCGAGCGGGGCGTGGATGCGGTGGTAGTCCCTGGGCGAGAGGTAGAGCGTGAGGTACGTGCCGCCCTCGAACTGCCGCCCGTCGAGCGGGTCATTGAGCAGCGCCGAGAGCGTGTAGTCCTGGCCCTTGGCCTGCACCAGCCGGCCAGCCGTGGCGACCCCGGCGGTCGCGACCCGGGCATCGACGGGCGAGGTGACCAGCGCGTCTCCGGCCGCGACGGGACGGGCGCCCGGGCGCAGCCGGCGCGTGAAGAAGTCCTCGAGCGTCGCGTACTCGGAGAGCGGGAGCTCCGCCTCGGAGACGTCCACCCCGAAGGCGGCGGCGTACGCGCGGATGACCGCCTGGTGCACGGACGCCGGTGCCGGCGCGCGCACGGCGGCGCCGACGGCGCGGCTGACGGCGGACTTGGGGAGCAGCGACAAGACCTGCAGGACGGTCTTCTCGAACAAGGTGATCACGGCTTGGCGGGCTCCGGGGCGGGAGTTCCGGGAGCAGGCGGCGTCTTCGGCGCCGGGGCGTTGGGGTCGACCGGCACCAGCTTGCCGTCCACCACCCGGAACTTCTTGGGCGCCAGCGCCTCGTTGCTGCGGATGGACTCGACCTTCCCGTCGGCGACGACCACCGAGCGGGTCTGGAACGTCGGGAAATCCGCCCGGCACTTGCTCAGGTCCACCAGCGACCAGACCTTCGCCGGGAAGCCCTCGATGGTCGCGTCCCGAACCGGCTCGAAGCAGCGCCCGAACCTCTCCTCGAACTCGCGCTCGGTCATGCCCGGCGCCGGCTCGCCCTGAGCCGCGCCAGCGTCTGGGGTCGGCTCGGCAGCGGCGCCGACCGGGGCGGTCTCGTCGGAACTCGGGAGAGAGGGAGTCGTGGAAGGGGAATCCGGCGTCGGCTGCCGCGCCCGCGCCAGTTCGGCCTGGGTCGCCTGCTCCCCCGCGCTGGCTTCGGCCCGCCCCTTTTGGATCTCTTCCTTGAGTGTCTGGGCGGCCTTCGCATCCAGGCTCGTGGCGTCCACCCGTTCGAGCAGTTGGAGGATGTCGTCCACTTCGGGAGCCAGGTACGCCTCGCTCAGCCGCTTCTCCTTGAGCAGGTCCAGCCAGGCCACCCGGGCCTTCTGGTACTCGGGAGACGACTTGCGCGACTTCGGGCAGCCCGTGAGGCAGAGCCCGCACGCCAGCGAGAGGAGGAGGAGGTTTTTCATGGCGCCGGGAGGATACAGGGGGCACCGAGACCGCGGCAACCGCTCACACACCCAGGAAGAGCCGCTTGCCGAAGTTCAGCGCCAGGTCGGCATCGAAGATCTTCTGGGCCGACGCCTCGATGTCGTACTCCACCCGGTGATACTCGACCGTGCGCGCATCGGTGTCGTGGATGACGAAGCACGCCCGGTTGTCGTAGTCGCGGGGCTGGCCCACGCTGCCCACCGAGATCATGTATTTGTAGCCGCGGCGGATGCCGAACTTCTGGGCCACCACGTCGTTGACCTCGCCGTTGCCGATGGCGAACGCCTTGCACAGGTGCGAGTGGCCGATGAACGTGACCTCGGGCAGGTGCTCAACGTGCGGCATCAGCTCGCGGGCCTGCTCGAGGGCGAAGATGTACTCGTAGGCGCGCGGGTCGATGGGCGAGCCGTGGCAGAAGCCGATGTCGCCGATGCGATAGGTGAAGGGCAGGCTCTTCAGCCAGGCGAGGTGGGCGCCGTCGAGGACCGAGGAGGACCAGTCCAGGGCGTGGCGAGCGGCGTCGTAATAGAAGGAGTAGTCCATCCGCCCCGACACCGCCGCGTCGTGGTTGCCCAGCAGCGTGACCTCGGCGAGGCCGCGGACGATGGCGCAGCAGGGGTTGGGGCTGGCGCCGTAGCCGACCACGTCCCCGAGACAGACGACGCGATCGACGCGCGCCTTTTCGATCACCTTGGTGACCTCGGTCAGCGCCTCGATGTTGGAGTGGACGTCGCTGATGACGGCGATACGCATCCCGGTCCTCGCTCCCCCAATGGACGCCAATTAGAACGGCGATCGCGCGGCTCAGCAAGACTACAGGCTCCTCGCCCGCCGAAGCGGTGCGTCGGAGCCTGTATTCGAAACGGGTTCTGCGTGTGGCGAGGGGCGGACTCGAACCGCCGACCTGCGGATTATGAGACCGCCGCTCTAACCAGTTGAGCTACCTCGCCGTCACCTCATCGAGGGCGGCGGACTATAGAAATCTCCGCCGAAGGTGTCAACACTCTCGAGCAGCTTTTTTCCAGGCGCCCCGGGCCTGGCTCAGGGGCTCCGAAAAGGCCGTCGGCGCCTCGCAAGCAATTGGAATTGCGTGTGTTTTCAAGGACAGGCCTTGCCGCTCCCGACCGCCTGTGCTACAAGCGCGTCCCATTCCTGGCCGTGTCGCGGGCAGCCGTTTTTTTGACATCGTCCGGAGGGCGGGCATCCTCGGTAGCGCGATGTAGCACGTTGATCGAGGAGGGCCCATGGAGAAGACGTCTGACGAGGTGGCCACTCACGTGCTGGTCCCCAACGAGGTGGCCGAACGGCTGCGCGAGTTGGCGAAGAAGACGCGAGTGACGCAGAGCGAGTACCTGAGGGAAGCGGTCGCGGATCTGTTGCGGAAGTACCCGACCGCCGAACCAGGTGCGAGTGAGGGCAAGCAAGCGAATGGGTAGTCGTCCCAAGAGGCCGGTGCACGTGACGACCCTCGAGCCCGCCTTGAAGAGGGCTGCCGCCTGGGATCAGGTGAGCCCGCCCGAGCTGGTGCTGGACTTCACTCTCCCCGCTGCCTCCGAGCCCGCGAGCCCGGAGCGCACCCCGCACGAGCGGGGCGGGGTCAAGGAAGCCATCATTCGCTGGCTGGAAGAGCAGATCTGACACGGCCAGGCTGCAGGCTTCGGGGCGTCCCGCGGCCTGCAGCTCAGTCGTCGTCCCCGCCCCCGGTCTGCCACAGGCTGCCGAAGGCGATGTGCCCGCGCAGCAGAAAGTAGAGCCCGAACAGCACCTGCTGGCCGAACTGCGCCCCCCACAGCACCCAGGCGTACGCGACGATCGCCCCATACTGCGCGGGCGACGGGAAGAAGAGCCCCATCCCCAGGATGATCGCTCCGTGGAAGGTGCCGAGCATCGCCGGCCCCGCGGGGATCATCACGCCCGCGACCAGCACCCCCAGCACTGCGAACGCCGCCGCGGGCGCCAGGTCCAGCCCGAAGCCACGGGCCAACAGGATCATCCCCACGCCGTTGATGCCCCAGTAGAGGACGGTCAGCAGCGCAAACAGGGCGATCTTCTTGCCGTCGGGCACCATCTTCAGCCCGCCGATGAAGGCGTCGAGCATGCCCGCGA
>CAZAIE010000447.1:0-6360 GCA_964485035.1 uncultured Myxococcaceae bacterium
CGCGGCGACGCTCGGCGCGTGGCGGCAGCGGTCTCCAGCCGGCGGTCCGCTCCCCCACCCGCCACTCGACCCATGCCGGCGCCCACTCGGGACCCGGCACCCAGATCCAGCCCGCCTCCGGCTCGACGGCCCAGCGCCCGTAGTGGTAGGTGGCCCAGCCCCAGGGCTCCTCGGAGGCCCAGAACCAGCCCTCTTCGGTCCACATCCAGCGGCCGTTGAAGTAGGGCCGCCAGCTCGGGGAGACGCCAGTGGGACGCCAGACCGAGCCGTGCTGGGGCGACTCCAGCCACTCCCCGTGCTCGGCGAGCGGCGCGGAGAAGGAGTCGAGCCCCACCGTCCCCATCGCGAGATCGACGTCCGCCCTGGCTGCCATCGCCGGGAGCAGGAGCGCCACCACCAGAGCCAAGCGGAGCATGGCGACCTCCGGGACCGTCCTGGTTCCCAGTGGACGCCCGACACGCGAGCGTTGTCGTCATGCAGGCGGACGACACCCGGATTGGGCGTGGAGGAGAGAGACTCCTCTTGCCAAACGCTGACCGATTCGCTATTTGGTACGCCGCTTTAAGGGCGCGTAGCTCAGCTGGATAGAGCGTTGGCCTCCGAAGCCAAAGGCCGTGGGTTCGACTCCCGCCGCGCCCGCAGGAACAGACGCCGACCCCGTTCGCGGGGTCGGCGTCTTCGTTTTCCCGTCCCCTCGCTCAGCCGCCGGACAGGTAGTCCTTGGTGCGCCAAGGTCGGCGTGACCTCGCTCACACTGACCCTCCAGCGCCCGCAAACCGAGGTTGAAATAGGCCAAGACGGCCAGGAAGGCCCCCAGGAGGCCGTCCCAGAGGACTTGGGTCGGGGGCAGCTATTGTAATAGGGCCAAGCGGCTACGAGGGCCCCAGCGGGCCTCCCAGGAGCCCAGGAGGCCCTTCCCAGCCGATCCGCAACAACCTGAATACACAGCGCTTTTCGACCGACCTCAGGCCCTGGTCCGGTGTCCGATGACCGCGGAGCTCTTCCTGGGCACCGTGACCCTGCGCTCGCCGATGACCACCCCGCCATGGGTCGCGCCCTCGAGGTTCACCTGCCGGCCGTTGAGGATCACGCCCCACTCCGCCGGGTTCTCGATGCTCTCGGACTCGACGGTCACCGGCTCGCGGTCGGCGTTGTGCACCACCACCAGCCGGTCGAAGGTGATCGGCTTGCGCGCGCCCAGCGTGTTGTCCAGCTCGTAGGCGAGGTACGACCACCGGGTCCCGTGCGAGCCCGCGAGGTGGTCCTCGGCTGCGAGGTCCACGTGGAGGGTCAGGTCCTTCCCCACCGCCTCGGGCGGGATGGTGTTCGAGCCCGTCGAGGAGTACGCGCACCCGACCGTGTTCCAGCTGCCGGGCTCCTCCACCAACTTGATGCGCAGCGAGTGGGGGTCGCCCCAGGCGCCGAGGTCGAACCGGGCGATCTGCTCGCGCGAGAAGCGGATGCTGGCCTCGCCGAAGGAGTCGAACCGCAGCCGGAAGGGGTTGTCCCTGGGGTTCTTCTCGTGGCCCTTCGGGAACACCTCGCCGGTCACGTAGCAGGTCTTCCACGCCGGCCCGTTCAAGAAGACCACCGTCAAAGAGGGCAGCTCCGCCAAGGAGTGGAAGCCTCCCAGGGTCTCCGGCCGCGCCGCCGGCAGCTGGACCGGCTGGCCGATGAACCGTACCCCCGCCTGAACGTGCTCCGCGCTCTCGTACCGGAAGGCGGGGAAGGCCCGCCGCATCCGGACGAGCCCCGCGGTGTAGTCCGCGAGCGAGCGGAACGGCTCTCGCGAGAGCCGCGCCCACCGGAACATGTTGGTGTAGTCGGGCGAGATGTACGAGTTCTCGTGGAAGTACCGCACCCCCTTCACGTCCTCCTCCTCGAAGACGTCGGGGCTGGTGTGGGCGCGGTCCGGGCTGGGGTCGTGCATGGCGCGGGGCTTGGTGCGGCCCATCTCGTCGCCGCCCTGGAGCAGCACCCGCCCCTGCGAGGTGAAGAGCATCGCCAGCGCCAGGCGCGCGTGGCGGGCCACGTCCTCCGAGCCGCCGTGCACCGAGAGGTTCAGCTTGTCCCAGAGGGTGAAGCCGTCGTGCACCGCGAGCATGTTCACCGTCTCGCACGGCGACCGGGCGAAGCGCTCGTCGCGCCCCTCCGGCAGCGGGAGGTGCGAGCCGTAGGCGACCACGTTGCCCACCACCCCCGCCCGCACCCGCGGGGCCTCGCGGTTCAGACCCTGCGCGAAGCCCCGGGCGTGCAGCCGGCCGGTGTACGCGTCGCGGGTGGTGTCGCTGAAGGCCCCCACCCTCGCCCAGTCCGGCAGGTTCGACTTGGTCACTGCCTCGTGCCCCGGCAGGTCGGTCAGGTCCCAGGCCTCGCCGTAGAGCAGCACGTCGTCGCCCAGCTCGGTGCGGACGGCGCACATCGTGTCCCGGTCGATGAAGCCCATCAGGTCGAAGCGGAAGCCGTCGACGTGGAACTCCTCCACCAGGTAGCGCAGCGAGTCCACGATGAGCTTGCGCACCTGCCAGCGCCGGGTCTCCAGGCTCGGTCCCGCGCCGGTCCGGTTCGAGACCAGCCCCTCGCCCTCCAGCCGGAAGTAGCAGCCCGGCGCCACCGACTCGAAGGTGAGCACGTCGTAGACGTGGTTGTAGACGATGTCGAGGATCACCCCGATGCGCTGCTCGTGCAGCGCCTTCACCAGCTCCTTCAGCTCGCGCACGCGGCAGTACGGGTCGTGGGGGTCGGTCGCGAACCAGCCGCTGGGGGTGAAGTAGTTCTGCGGGTCGTAGCCCCAGTTGTAGTTCGGCCGCTCGGGGTCGTTCCCGAGGCTCGCGGTCCGGTCCGCCTCGCGCACGGTGTGGATGGCCTGCACCGGCATGAGCTGGACGTGCGTCACGCCCAGCGCGGCGAGGTGCGCGAGCGGCCTCGGCTGCACGAAGCCGCGGTAGGTGCCGCGCAGGGGCTCGTCGACGCCCGAGTCCGACGAGATGGTGAAGTCGCGCACGTGGACCTCGTAGGCCACCACGTCCGCGGGGTTGTGCATCCGCGCGAAGGTGCGGCCCGGCCCGCGGCGCCCGAGGTTGCTGAAGTCGTCGGCGGCGAACCCCTCCGGGTCCGCCTTCTTCGGATCGACGATGGCCGCCTTGCCGATGGGGTCCGTGTGCCGGTCGAAGGCCGCCATGGAGCGCGCGTACGGGTCGAGCGCCCGCGTGGTCTTGCCGTAGGCCGTGACCTCGTACTGGTAGAAGCAGCCGTCCCAGTCGGCCACGCCCAGCTCCCCGGGCGCGAGCTGCGCCTCCCAGACGCCCTTCTCGCCGCGCACCAGGGGCTTCTGGCCCAGCGGACGGCTGGAGTCGGAGCGATCGAACAGGTGCAGCACCACTCTCGTCGCCGGAGGGGACCAGAGCTTGAACGCCACCCGGCCCTGCTCGAGCACCGCGCCGAGGTCGCGCCCGGTGTAGTGGAACTCGGCGTCGAGCAGGCCCCCGGACAGGAACACCGGCACCCGGCAGACGCCGCCCTGGGACTCGACGAAGTAGTTGCGCGAGAAGTCCAGCGGCCGCGCGACGGTGAGCACCGCGCTGCGGCCGTCCAGCCGCTCCTCGGCGACCGGGACGACGTGGCCGAGGTCGCTCACGAGCGACAGGATCGGCGAGGGGACGACCTCGGGGAGGACGGCGGCGCAGTCCTTGGGACGCAGCCCCTCGAGGGCCCCGTCGGCCAGCACGCTCACCTGCGTGGCGCTGACTGCCTCCGCGCGGATCAGGTCGACCAGCGAGCGCGGCCGCTGCGTCCAGACCTCCATCCGCCCCTGCTTGATCCAGTACTCGGAGCGCTGCTCGAGGTCCGGGAAGGCGCGGTCGGACGAGACGTCCTTGTGCCCGTGCCGGTGAACCAGGAACGAGAGCTTGCGCTCGGGGTGGTCGACCTCCACGCTGACCACCAGCCCGAAGTCATCCCTTTCCACGAACGGCTTCGGGTTCCAGAACGACTCGGCCAGCTCGAGCGCAGGGCCCCAGAGATGCAGTCCCCAACCCTGGTCGTCCCCGTCACGCCGGGCGTAGTGGATGCGGATGGTCTTCTTGGTCGTTGCCTGGTTCATGCGGCCGCGCTGCTCCTCTGGCCCCCCACGAGCCAGCGGCGCAGTCTATGCAGCACGGCCGCGATGTCGAGCCCGAACCCCGGACGCGGCCGACGCCGCCCATCCGGGTCGAGCGCTCACTCCAGGAGCCGGATGCTGCCGACCGCGAGCTCGAGCTGGATCGCCGCGTCGGCGAACTGCGCCTCCGGGCAGCGGTGGACGAGGAGCACGTAACGGCCGTTGCCCATCAGGTAGTAGACGATGGTGCGGGAGTCGCGCTCCCTCAGCACCCACTGCGCCGCCGGCCCGGTCTGCCGGTCGCCCGAGCGGGAGGTCACGATGTCGCCCGCCATGACGAGCCCGGCGCCCTCGGCCGCCTTCTCGAGGAGTTCGTTCAGCCGCCCCGAGTCGATGGTCATGGGCTGCTTCTGGACCGAGTAGATCTCAAGGCCGTTGGAGAAGCGGGCCACCCGCGGCGGGCCATCCCGTTCCTCGACCAGCGCCGAGCCGCGCGGCGGCTGGAGCTGCAGCTGCATGGTGGTGGAGTGGTACTCGTCGGCGCAGGCGACGAAGGCCAGCGCGGCGACCGCGAGCATCAGGGTTCTCATGACATCCTCCCCGCGCCAGCCCGGCCTCAGGCCGCGAGCGGCGCTCCGTGGTGCTTCGGCAACGGGACCACCAGGACGCTCCTCATCGAGCGGTCCACCACCTCCTGGGCGGTGCTGTGCAGCATCACCCTGCCCAGCCAGGTGTGCGGATGCGTCCCCACGACGATGAGGTCGGACTGGAACGACCGGGCCGCGTCCAGCACCGCGTCGGCCGCGGTGTCCTTGGTCTCCACGTCCACGACGGTGTGCAGGGCCGGGAGATCGTGCGTGGCCTTCTCCAGCAGCTCCCGCCTCGAGGCGACCAGGGTCTCGGGCGGCTCCACACCGGTGACCACCGGGTAGAAGCCCGGCGGGATGGGCGCGACCATGGGGCCGACGTTGTGGAGCACCACGAGGTCCTCGCCCAGCCTCGCGCTGAGCCTCGCGCCGTAGTGCACCACCGGCAGGTCCTCGTCGGAGAGGTCGGTCGCCGCCATCACCGTGCGGCCGGTGCTCCCCAGACGGGCCGCGAGGATCGGCAGGCCGGACTTGGTGGCGAGCCGGGTCGCCGCGCCCTGGAACTCGGGCGGGAGCACCACAAACGACGCCGAGCACTCCTTGGCCGCCGACAGCACCGCCTCGTCGAGCCCGCCGTCCCGCAGCAGCACCTGGTTCTGCGGGAAGGGCTTGCGCAGCACCCGTCCGCACCAGGCGGTCACCTCCTCCAGTTCGCTCCCGAGGGGTGCCGTGCCGTGGAAGTGCTTCACCCGCAGCTCCAGGATCCAGAGTTCGGCTCCGAGCTGCAGCGCGAAGTCGTTGGCGCGGATCAACGCCAACGAGGGCCAGTCATGCGCCCGCGCCACGAGCAGGACGACCGTGCGCTGCGCCTCCTGCTGGGAAACTGGACGACCCTCGGCAGCGTTCATGGCACCCCTCCCGCGCGGCGGGCAGGGCTCGCCTGCGCATCGAGTTCACCCACGGTCCAGGCTAAGGAGGGCGAGCCACACGTACATTGACGGACATCAACGGGCAGGAGCCTCGCTGGAGCCGCCGCGGGCGTTCGGTCACCGGGTTGACGGACGTCAACGGCGGGGGCGATTCCGTTCGCGGGCACCGCGTCCCCCAACGAACGGAGGTTGCGGCCTCACGGGGCGCCGTTTCTTCGCGCGCCGCTGCAGACCATCGGCCGAATAGGATGCGCCCATGCCCGCGCTGCACCCACTCCTCTCGGCGGCCCTGGCCAGTGCCGGGCCTGCCGGTGCGGGCTTTGCGCCGGGACTCCCGGGTCCTCCCCCCGAGTTCCTGGCCGACGCAGCCCTCCACGCGGGTCTCTGGTGCGCGCACCGCCTCGAGCCCACCGTTCCCAGCGGAGCGCGGGCGGAGTTCGTGGAGCTGCTCGAGAGCGCCGAGCGCAGCCTCGACGGCGAGGAGCCAGCCCGGGCGCCAGTCTCGCGCAGGGCCTCGGGACGCGCTGGCCACCTCGCGGTCGCCCGGTTGATCGCCGACGCTGCGCGCCAGGCGCAGAAGAACCCCGACGCGACGCAGCTCGCGGTCCGCGCGGCCATCCAGGTGACCGCCCGCCTCGAGGCTCACGGTGGTGCCCGCCGGCTGCAGTCCTTCCTCTCGGGACTCGACGACGAGCTGTTCCGGCTCGAGGCGGTCGAGGCGCTGTGGGAGCACGCCGAGCCCACC
>CAZAIE010000448.1:0-6357 GCA_964485035.1 uncultured Myxococcaceae bacterium
CCCTCCGCCCCGCCGCGCTCGGTCCCACAGATCGGCTGGAGCAGCGATGTCCCGAGCGTCTGGCAACCCTGCGTCGAACCAATCGCAGAAGCCGTCCGGTCTGTCTCGACGGAGTGGCACCAACTCTTCCTCGCGATCGCCGGCGCGCTGCTCAGGCGCGGAGTGCCCCACGAGCACGTGCCAGTGATCTGCCGCGCGATCTCGGTGGCGACCCATGCCGACACGCGTACCGACGACCGGGAGACCTCCGCGCGCACGACCGTGCAGCGGCATCTCGCGGGCCAGCCCACGACCGGCTACGGCACGCTGGCCTTGCAGTGGCCCGCGGTCGCGAACGCGCTCGACCGCGCCCTCGCCCGCGGGACCGAGGCGCACTTGCGGGCCCTGGCCACGGCGGACGCGGCGCCCGCCAAGCCTCGCACCCTCGCCGAGACGACGGCCGCGCTCGAGGACGCCATTCGCCGTGCGCCCGACGGCCTGACGCTCGTCAGCGCCGAGTGCGGCCTCGGGAAGACGCAGGCCGCGATGCGGGCGGCAGCCGAGCGCGCGGCGAAGCCCTACGCCACCCCGACCGCCAAGGGCGCTCGCGCCCCGCCCCAGTCGAAGACGGCCATCTCGGTGGACAAGAACTCCCTGGCGCTCCAGGTCACGAGTGCGCTTCAGGCCAAGGGCACGAAGGTCCGCCGCATCTTCGGGCCCCTGTCCCTCAAGCAGCCCGACGGCACTCCGGTCTGCCGCTACCACGACAACGCTCGTCCCCTCGTCGAGGGCGGTCAGGCGATGCAGTGGGAGTTCTGCCAGGGGCGTGGCACCGAGCCCTGTCCCTACCGCGATGACTGCCCCGCGAAGGATGGGATCGATGGACCCGAGGACGCTCGCATCACCGTCGGTCCCCACGCGCTGCTCAATGCGCTCGACGCCGCCGCAGGCTCTACCGGCCTCCTGGTCATCGACGAGCCACCCGCGCTCCTCGAGACGGTCACCATCTCCCTGGCCGACCTGGGCCTCGCTCTACGCCGCCTGACCGACTTCGAGGACCGCTACGAGGCCGCGATGCGGCCGGCCCTGCTGGCGTTGAGCACCTGGCTGCGCGAGCGCGGTGCCCTCGACACCCCGACCACCGTCGTCGAGGCGATTGGCGCCTGCGCCGATGTGGTGGCCGCCGATGATCTCGAGGTCGCATGCGTCCTGACGAGCACGCCCGGGGGCGACATCGTCGACTGCGTGGCCCGAGCGCAGGATGACGCCCGCACGGGCCGCACGCCCCCGCTTCGTGCCCGCTCGGTCCAAGAAGCGCAGCGGTTAGTAGGAGAGGCGATCGAGCTGGGCTCGGCCTCCAAGGTCCTCGGAGCCATCTACCGCGCCGTGACGTCCAAGATCCCAGTCCCCATCCGCATCGAGGAGCGCCCGCGCCTGGGCCGCGTGCTCCTGGCGACCTTCGCCCGCGAGCACCTCGCCCGTGCGCTCCAGCGGGAGGGCGCCGTAGTCGTCACCGACGCGAACGCGGACCTGCACCTGCCTGTCATGGCCAAGGTTGTCGGCTACGAGCCGCCGCTGCACCGGTTCGCCGCGATCGACGGAGCGCCGATTGCCCGGACACTCCTGCGCTGCAGTTCGGCCACGAGGAAGGCCTGGCTCAAGGGCGGGCTGCTCCAGGTCCACGGCAGCCTCCTCTCGGCGCTGCGTGCGGCGATGCTCTGGGCGCAGGAGGACCCGGCGGCCCGCTCCATGGGGCTCATCACCATGCGCGTGGTGGAGGTGGCCATCGCGGCGGCGCTGGAGCCCTCCAAGAAGTCCCACGAGACGGACTGGAAGGACCTCGGCCAGAAGCGCGAGACACTCGAGCGGGCTCGCAGCGAGCTCGGGCCCATCCTCCGCTCCTGGCCCGGCACCGTTCGGCTCGCCCACTATGGTGCGGTTCGAGGGCTCAACGACATGGCCGACGTCGACTGCCTCGTCACCCTCGGCGACCCCTGGCCCAACCTCGGCGAGGTGCGCAACGAGGTCTCCTTCCTTGCGCTCCCCGAGGTCTGGGAAGCACGCCTCGAGGCACGCTGCCGAGCCGAGCTCGAGCAGGCTCATGGCCGGCTCCGCACCATCCACCGCACGCGACCTGGGCGTGCTCTCCACGTCGGCAACGTCCTGCCTGGCGGCTCGGGCTGGGCATCGGCGTCGGTCGACTTCCGCAAGCTCGAGGGCGGCAGGCCGCTGAACGCATCAGGCACGACGGGCTCGGACGTGAAGGTCCTGGTCGATGCGCTCGGCGGTCCCTCGAAGGCTGCCCCGCTGATGGGCTGCTCCCGGCAGACGCTCTACCGCTACCAGCTTGGCGAACGAGCGATCCCCCAAGCCTTGGAAACCCGTCTTCGGGAAATGGTAGAGCGCGCAATTGGCACGGAACCCGCGCCCGTGTAACCGAAACCCCTTATAAGAGATCAGGATGCTTATTAGGGGTTTCGGTTACACCAACGAATTGCCTCATCCGCCTTGCCAGAATACTTTTCAGTATTAGGTTGCCAATGACGGTGCCGGAGTTCGCCCGTCCTCGCCGAACCGGCTGAAAGCGCAGCGTCGGACCCGCGCCGGACAGCCCACCAAATCGCCACAGCGCCCACACGTCGCCTTTTCCGCGGCCTGTTCGCATTCCCACCCCAATTCGCGGGCTGCGTGCCTCGTGAGGCCACGTAGCCAGCCCCGGAGGCCCGAAGGCCATGGGTCAACGACGCATGGAAGCCGACCTGTCCTGGTTCTGGACCTGGAGCGAAGGCGAGATGAGCGCTCCCTCGAACTTCATGGCGATGGCCAACGCCATCAGCCTCGGTTGCTCGGTGATGGGCGGCCTGCCCAAGACCGACATCGACGAGGGCCGACTCAACGCTGCGAGCAGGGCTCGTCCAATCTCGCGCGCCCTGGCGAAGCTCGGTCCTCTCGACCGCCGCGTCCTCTACGCCGCCTTCGGGCCAGACGCGCAGGAGAGTCCGGGCCTCGGCAAGATGGCGCTCGTCGCGTTGCTGACGCCGCTGGCGGCGAAGGCCTACAGGGCTTCGCACACCACGCACACGCTCGAGGAGTGGCTGCTGCGCTTGGCCTGGCGGGTGAACCGCTCGCTCGGCGACCAGGTCCCCGAGGACAGCGCGACCCTCCACGGCATCCTCGCGCAGGCCAACGCGATGCTCGCCCAGGCGACCCACGCGTACCTGACCGCCTCGAACGGCCGGCCGACGATGCCCGCTCGTGCCGCTCGTGCCCGCTCGGTCCGATTGGACCGGAATTCGCAGCGGTCTATAGAGGCGGCGGCGCCCTGAAATCTTTGCAGGGGGCCTCGGCCGCAGACTGCGCCCCTGTATTTGCGCGCCAAGAAAATCCGCTTGCTTTCATTTCATTCGGGCCCTGGGCGAGCGCCTTTCATTTGAAATATCGCGGTGAACGGCCCGCCCCGAGCAAATGAAAGCGGCAGCTTTCAAACCACGGCGGCTTTCAATCCGGAGACCTGAGATGACGCGAGCTGCGAAAGCGCCCAAGGACCCGACCGCACGCGCCACGCGGCTCGAGTGGATGCCGCTGGGCAAGTTGCAGTCGGCCAGCCGCAACCCGAAGCAGCACAGTTCCGAGATCGGGACGAGCATCGGGCGCTTCGGCTACGTCGAGCCCATCGTCCTCGACGAGCGGACCGGCCGCATTGTCGCCGGCCACGGCAGGCGCGAGGCGCTGATGGCCATGCGCAGGCGCGGCGAGGCGCCGCCGGCCGGCATCCGGGCCGAAGGCGACGAGTGGCTCGTGCCGGTCGTGCGCGGATGGTCCTCGCGGTCGGACGCAGAGGCAGAGGCGTACCTGCTGGCGAGCAACAAGCTCACCGAGGCGGGCGGCTGGGACAACGAGGCATTGGCCGAGCTGCTCAAGGACCTCGACGCCCAGGACGCCCTCGACGGCGTCGGGTTCACCGAGGACGAGATCGAAGCGCTGGTCGGCAGCATTGGCGGCGACCCCGTGGGTACCGACGGGGGCGGGGCCCCCGACGCAGTGCCGGAAGAGGTTGACGAGGAGGCGACCTACGTCAAGGCGGGCGAGCTTTGGCTTCTCGGCAGGCACCGTCTTCTCTGCGGCGACTCGACCAACGCGAAGGATCTCGCGCGCCTGCTCGACGGGGCGAGGGCGGACTTGTGCCTGACCGACCCTCCCTACGGCATCGGCGAGAGCTACGAGTCGCACGACGACACCCAGGAGAACCTCCAGCGCCTCGTCGAGGGCTTCTTCGGTCAGGTGCGCGCTGCCTCGGACGTGGTGCTGCTGACACCGGGCAACGTGAACCAGCGGCTCTACCCACGGCCAGAGTGGACCTTGGCTTGGTTCGTGCCCGCCGGGGCGGGAAGCGGCCCGTGGGGGTTCTCCTGTTGGCAGCCGGTCCTCGCCTACGGGAAGGACCCGTACCTCGCGACCGGCCAGGGGCGGCGGCCCGACGCGTTGGTGAAGACCGAAGCGTCGGACTCCGAGCTCGCGCATCCCTGCCCGAAGCCCGTTGGCGTCTGGTCCTGGCTCATGGAGCGCGGCTCGCTCGAGGGCGCGCTCGTCCTCGACCCATTCTCCGGCTCGGGCACGAGCCTCATCGCTGCCGAGCAGACCGGGCGCCGCTGCTGCGCGATGGAGCTCGAGCCCAAGTACGTCCAGGTCGCGCTCGAGCGGTGGCAGAGCTTCACCGGGCAGAAGGCGGAGAGGTGCTGACCATGGCCCGACCGTCCAAGAGCGCGGCGCCGACTCGCCTCGAGTGGATGCCGATCGGCCAGCTCCAGGCTGCGCCTCGCAACCCGAAGCGCCACAGCGCCGAGATCAGCACCAGCATCGGCCGCTTCGGCTACGTCGAGCCGATCGTCCTCGATGAGAGGACAGGACGCATCGTCGCCGGCCACGGTCGGCGCGAGGCCCTCGTCGCCATGCGGGACAGAGGGGAAGCGCCACCCGCGGGCATTCGCGCCGAGGGCGGCGAGTGGTTCGTCCCGGTGCTCCGGGGCTGGGCTTCGAGGTCGGACGTCGAGGCCGAGGCGTACCTCCTCGCCAGCAACAAGCTCACCGAGGCGGGCGGCTGGGACAACGAGGCCCTGGCCGAGTTGCTCAGAGACCTCGGCGCGCAGAACGCCCTCGACGGCGTCGGCTTCACCGAGGCGGAGCTCGAGGCCCTCCTCGGAGACATCGGCGAGATCGATGGCCGGACCGACGGCCTGACCGATCCCGACGAGATCCCGGAGGACCCGAGCGAGGAGGAGGTCTACGTCAAGCGCGGGGACCTCTGGGTGCTCGGCAAGCACCTGATCCTCTGCGGCGATTCGACGAGCGCGTCGGACATCGCCCGAGTGATGGACGGCGCGAGGGCGAAGCTCTGTTGGACCGACCCGCCCTGGAACGTGGCCTACGGCTCGACGGCCAACCACCCGAGCTGGAAGAGCCGGCAGATCGCGAACGACGACCTCGGCGACAAGTTCCCCGAGTTCTGCGGCGCCTTCTCGAAGGGCATCGCCTCGGTCACCGAGCCGGGCGCGCTGCTCTACATGGCGATGAGCGCCCAGGAGTGGCCGACCATCCACGGCGCCCTCACGGCGTCGGGCTTCCATTGGTCGTCCACGATCATCTGGGCGAAGGACTCGCTGGTCCTGTCGAGGAAGGACTACCACACGCAATACGAGCCCATCTGGTACGGCTGGAACGCCGAGGGGCCGCGGCTGCACCCGCTCGAGGACCGGCAGCAGAGCGACCTCTGGCAGATCCCGAGGCCGAAGCGTTCGGATGAGCATCCGACCATGAAGCCGGTCGAGCTCGTGGTCCGCTCGATCACCAACAGCAGCAACCCTGGTGACCTCGTCTACGAGCCCTTCTCGGGCTCAGGCACGACGGTGCTCGCCTGCGAGAAGACTGGCCGCCAGTGCCGGGCGATCGAGCTCGAGCCCAAGTACGTGCAGGTCGCGATCGAGCGCTGGCAGGCCTTCACCGGGAAGAAGGCGACGCGAGGTGCGGCGTGAGCCGGAAGGCCCACAACGACTGCGAGCAGCGTCCTCCGGCCAGTGCTCTCCAGGCGATTGGTGCCTGGCTCGATGCCCACGGCCTGCGCCGGGTCGCGCTCGTCGAGGTGCTCGGCTCCAGCCAGGTCCACGTCTCGCGCCTGTTCGCGGGGAAGGGCTTCCTCTCAGCTACCCAGCGCCGCGCGCTGGAGAAGTTCACCGGCGGGGCCGTCTCGATGGCCGTCCTCGAAGGGAAGGCAGACGCACCGGCGAGCGCGGAGCCGAAACGACGGACGCCGCAACCGCCTCGCACGCCGGTGCCGCGGGCGCCGCCGGCGATGGAGGTGGTTGCTCCCATCGTGCCGCCGGC
>CAZAIE010000449.1:0-4210 GCA_964485035.1 uncultured Myxococcaceae bacterium
CGCGGCCGACTCGCTCACGGGCAGCGGCTCGGCCAACCGCCTCGAGGGCCGCGGCGGCAACGACACCCTCCTCGGCGGCTCGGGCAACGACGTGCTCCTCGGAGGCGAGGGCGACGACGTGCTGAGCGGCGAGGCCGGCGACGACACCTTCCTGGTCGGCGCGGCGTCCGACGGCGCGGACGAGTTCTGGGGCGGCCTGGGCACCGACCTCGTGGACTACTCGGCCCGGACCCTCGCAATCACCGTGACCATGGCCGGCGACGGCCTCCCCTCGGACACGACCACGACGAACGACGACGGCAGCGGGAGCGAGCTCGACAACGTCCAGAACGACGTCGAGAACCTCACCTGCCCCACCGCTGCCGTGGTCTGCACGGTCACCGGCAACGACCTCGTCAACAAGCTCACCGGCGGCGCCGGCAACGACGTCCTCAAGGGTGGGCTGGGCAACGACAACCTCGACGGCGGCGGTGGCGACAACGCCCTGGACGGGGAGGACGGCGACGGCGACTTCTGCGTCAACAAGGGGACGAACGGCTCGTACACCAACTGTGAGCTGTGAGCGCTTATCGCCGTGACCCTGGTGCGCCGATACCCCAGTGGAGGCTCCCGATGTTGTTCCTGAACCGGCTGGACGGCAGCGAGTTCGTGGTGAGCGCGGAGCACGTGCTGCTCATCGAGCGGACGCCGGACACCGTGCTCACGCTCACCAACGGGGCCCACGTGATGGTGAAGCAGTCGGTCGAGGAGGTGGTGGAGCGCGCGGTCGCCTACCGTCGCCGGTGCCTGGCCGGTCCCCAGGCAGTCGCCCCGTCCGAGCGGGCCCAGGAGTAGGCGATGGACGTCACAACCATCGGCGGCATCGTCGTCGCCATCGGCCTCATCCTCCTGGGCCAGCGCCTCGAGGGCGGCCACGTCGGGTCCATCCTCCAGGCCACCGCCGCGCTCATCATCTTCGGCGGCACCGCGGGCTCGGTGATGGTCGCCTTCCCCAAGAAGGACTTCTTGCGGGGCATGAAGCTCGCGAAGACCGCGTTCACCGACAAGGCCGTGGACCTGGGCGCGCTCACCAAGCAGATCGTGGAGCTCGCGGGCATCGCCCGACGCGACGGGGTGCTGGCCCTGGAGAGCCGGCTGGGCGCCATCGACGATCCGTTCCTCAAGAAGGCGCTGCAGTTCATCGTCGACGGCGTGGACGCGGCGGTGGCGCGAGGCGCGCTGGAGACGACCATCGACGCCGAGTTCGAGGAGAACGCGGTGGGCGCCAAGGTCTGGGAGTCGGCCGGCGGCTTCGCGCCAACCATCGGCATCTTGGGCGCGGTGCTGGGCCTCATCCACGTGATGGAGAACCTGAACGACCCGTCGAAGCTGGGCGGCGGCATCGCGACGGCGTTCGTGGCCACCATCTACGGCGTGGGGGCGGCGAACATCTTCTTCCTGCCCATGGCCAACAAGATCAAGCGCAAGCTCACCCTGGAGAAGGAGCGCAAGACGCTCATCGCCGAGGGCGTGCTCGCCATCCAGGAGGGGCTGAACCCCCGCGTCCTGGAGGAGAAGCTGGCCGCCTACACCGGCGGCGAGCACCACGAAGAGAAGAAGTGACGGGAGCGCGCCGTGGCCAGGAAGAAGCACGCCGAGGAGCACGAGAACCACGAGCGCTGGCTGGTCTCCTACGCCGACTTCATGACCCTGCTCTTCGCTTTTTTCGTGGTCATGTACGCCGTGAGCCGCGTGGACACCAAGAAGGTCCAGGCCGCGGCGGCCTCCATCAAGTGGGCGCTGCACATGTCCGGCTCGGGCGGCAGCTCCGCCCTACCCATCTTCCCTGGCGTCGAGGGGACGGGAATGGACATGGGCAACGGCAGCGGGAACGGGCCCCGCGGGCAGCGCCGCGCCGTGGAGTTGCTGCGCCAGCGCATGGAGCGCAAGCTGCGTCCCATGTTGGTGGACAAGCGCACCTCGGTGAGCATCGTGGCCGTGGGCCAGCGCCTCGCCATCCGGCTCGCGGCGTCCAACTTCTTCGACGGCGGCCAGGCGGCGCTGCGCCCCGAGGCGCTCCCGGTGCTGGACGCGGTGGCCTCGGAGCTCAAGCCCCTGGAGCGCCCCATCCTGGTCGAGGGACACACCGACTCCGCCCCGGCCACCGGCCGCTACCGCAACAACTGGGAGCTCTCCGCATCCCGCGCCGCGACGGTGGTCGCCTACCTCGAGGCCGCGCACGGCATGAAGGGCACGCTGCTCTCTGCTGTGGGCAAGGGCTCGACCCAGCCGCTGACCGACGCCGACACCCCCGAGGGCCGGGAGCTGAACCGACGCGTGGAGTTGGTGGTGGAGCTGGCCAGCGACGAGGAGGTCAACGTCGGCCGATGACGGCGGACGGCTGCAGCTAGGCCTGGGCCCTGGGCGCCGCCGTGGGGGACGCCAGCGGCAGGCCGGCATGACCCCGAACCCGGCAGTAGAGCCCCGCGGGCCGGTAGAACGTCAACTGGACCTGCGCGACGCGGATCGAGTCGCCGTCCTCGAGCACGTGGGGCTCCCCAGCCGCAAGGCGCCGCTTGCCGATCCACGTGCCGTTCCGCGAGGAGGCGTCCCGCACCGTCCACGCCCCGTCGATGCCTTCCATGAACAGCAGGTGCAGGTGCGAGACGGTCGCCTCGCCCAGTTGGATGTCACAGGTCGGCCCGCGGCCCAGGGTCACCTGACGGGCGCGGTTGTTGCCCACCACCAGAGGCACCGCGAGCGGGTCGTCGTTGAGGATGGGGAGCGGACCGTTGGGCGGCGTGGGCAGCATGGTGTCGCAGCCCGTGGGGGGCCGGTACACCCCGCGCTCGAGCACCAGCCAGCTGTAGGGGAAGCCTGCAAGGAACACCGGGAGCTCGATGCCCCGTGCCACGTTCGAAAGGGCTGAGAGCCGACAACGCTTCATGACCGGTCTCCTCGCGCGGCCCCCACGCGCGTGTCTCCGAAAGAGGCGGGATTATCGGCGGCGGCGTCTGCGAGTTGCCATCCTCCTGTTGCACGCTGCAGCAGACTTCCCCCAAAAAAGCCTGCCGCCACCCCCGGCCGGGGGATGCACGAGGAAGACGGTCTGTCTCCAGCCCTCAGCGCCGGCGGCGGAACGCGGCCAGGACGAGCAGCGCGAAGGCGGGCGCAGCGACGCCAGCGGCCCCGGCGTCACAGCCGCAGCCCTTGGCGCGCAGCTCGGTGCAGGGAGAAGCCGAGAAGGTGCCCGAGAGCTGGCTGCCGTCGGCGAAGACGAGGTGGAAGTCCCCGCGCGCGGCGGCGTTCGAGTCCTTGGGGTCGTTGGTGGAGAGGAGGTTGGCTGAGCCCTTCTTCGCCGAGAGCCAGGCGGCCTGGCAGGCGGCGGTGCCGCACTCGGAGGAGGCCGGGGCACCGGGGTCGAAGCTGGCGGTCAGATCCTCGCCGACGCCGCGCATGCTGCTCATCACGTCGTTGTGGTCGAGCATGTCCATCCACAGCGAGGGCGCGTGGCTGCCGTCGGGCAGTGCGAGGAAGGGCCGGGTCGACTCGCCGTCGTACTCCAGGTGCTCGCAGGCGTTCGGATCATCGGAGATGAGGACCGAGATCTGGTCGCGCAGGAGCATCTTCGAGTCGTGGTTGTAGATGGCGTACGGCGCGCTGAAGGAGATGCCGGCGACGGAGCCCTCGGCAGTGGTCTCCTCGGGGGCCTTCCCGCAGGCAGCGAGGGCGGCAAGGCAGACGGCGACGAGGAGACTGCGCTTCATGACCACCTCCGCGTCGAGGCGAACGACGCGGCCGCAGTCTATCGCGAAGGTCTTGGGGCGCCAGCGCCGAATCCAGCGTCCGTCGGGATCGGGAACCGGCCGCGGCCTCACCCTTCCCTGCTGTGCGCGGCCTGCCGGTCCGCCTCCAGCTTCTCCGCGGCCCCCAGGAGGTACTGCACCTGGTCCGGGCGGAGGTTGAGGGCATAGAAGAGCGGCTCGCTCATCGGCGAGGCCGGCCGGGCAGGCACGCCGAGGCCGGCGTGCTCGAGCAGGCGGTCGGCGACGGCGACGACCTTGGCCATCTGAGCCGGGTGGGTGGACTTCTCGGGCGCGTGGTGGTTGGCGACCGCGTCCCCGATGCAGGTGGGCAGCTTCCAGAGCTCGCAGATCTTCGCGCCGATGGGCCCGTGGTAGCGGGCCACCAGCTCCTGCCTGGTATCGAGCGGCATCGGCTCCGCCCCACC
>CAZAIE010000449.1:4220-6356 GCA_964485035.1 uncultured Myxococcaceae bacterium
GGGGACGCGGTCGCCAACCACCACGCGCCCGAGAAGTCCACCCACCCCGTTGCAGGTCGGCGACGACGCCCAGGATGATGGCCTCGCCCATGTCGTGCAGCAGCCCGCAGAGGAAGGCCAACTCCGGCTCGAGGGACATCATCCGGCAGGTCTCGCGCGCGAGCAGCCCCGCCGCCTGCGCTTGATCGAGCAGGTCGCGCATCCGCTCGGAGAACTCGGGGACGCGGAAGAGCTTGGCCCGGGCCACCAGCTCGAAGGCGATGTCGCGCACCTCGGAGAGTCCCAGTCGCGTGACCGCCACCCGCAGCGAGGTGATGGCGGAGCCGCGGCTGAAGAACGCCGAGTTCGCCCGGGAGAGGACCTGCGCCGCCACCGCGGGGTCCGACGCGACGATCTTCTCGACCGCGGCAAAGGTGGCGTCCTTGCGGCCCGAGAGTTCGGTGAGCTTCATCGCCACCTCGGGGAGCAGCGGCGGCCGGAACCCCTGCCCCTCGATGACCCGCTTGGCGGCGAGCGCGGTCTGGAGGATGCGCTCCTGCTTCTTCTCGTCCTGTTCGTGTTCGTCGGAGAGGTCGACGACCTGCATCTCGGAGGAGCGGCGCAGCTTGGGGTCGGGCAGAGGCATGGGAGGCTCGGGCTGGGGCGTGCAGGGTTCTAACGAGACCTGCCCCGGGTCACCCGCCTTTGTCGCGCCGACCGAACTGGATGGCCGCGAGCTCGTCGAACTGCTTGCGCTCGGCGCGCTCGGCCGCCTTGACGATTTCCTGACGCTTGCTCTCCGCCGCACGCCTGACGGCCTCAGCGTCCCGGTGCGCCAGCTCGAAGGCGCGCCGCTGCTTCTCCTCAGCGTCACGTGCGGCCTGGCAGGCCTCACGGGCCCGCTTCACCTCCGAGAGCGCCCTCACCCGCGCCGACTCGGCGTCCTGCCAGAGCGCCGCCGTCCCAGCGATCCGATGGTCGATGGCTGCGCGGGCCTGGGCCTGCTGGAGCAGTTCCTCGGCCTTCTGGGTCTTCTGCCGTGCCTGCGCCAGGGCGATCTTGGCTTGGTCCTCGACCCGCTCGCGCAGCTTCACCAAGGCATCGAGGCGTGTCTTTGGAGGCATGGCTCGATGCCGATTCACACCCCGTGCCGTGGTGGGTCTTCTCCGGTCCTCTTTGAGAGCCAGGCTTCCGCACCCAACGATCCCACCCCACGCTACGTGGCCGCGAGCTCGGGGCGTGAGTCGAGGCTTGCCCCGCGCGGCCACTCCGCGGGTGCGCCAATGTAGGTATCCTGCAGGGGTGCCCAAACGACGGGGCTCGGACCGGAACACTTCTTCCAAGAGGGGATGTCGGACAGAAGCCCAATCCTCGCCCAGCCGTCGCCGAGGGCGCCGAAAGGCGCCGCGCGCGTAGGCCGCGTGCAGCTTCATTCGCCTCGGGGTGACGAGGCAGCCCGCAAGACAGACCGCGCGGGGGCCGACCGGCCCCCGTTCTCCGGACGCCGGTTGGGCACGAAACCCAGCAGGCTCTTCCCCTTCAAAGCCCTTCTCGGCTCCCCGGCTATCCAGGGGTGTCGTGCAAAACATCGGAGTGGCCGCGCGATGCTCTCCTCGATTTCACTCCCCGAGTTCGCGGCCACGTAACCCGGGTTGGGTGTCCTCAACAGGACCGGCAAAGACTGCCGGGTCAGCAACAACCCTTTGGATTCTTGGCTCAATTCGCTGGCGCCTCCTTTGCTTTCACAGACTGTGCGTCAGAAACGAGGCACGCCATGGCAGACGGGGTCTACATCAGCATGACCGGGGCCGCAGCGCGGGCCCTGGAACTCGACTCAGTGGCCGACAACCTCGCCAACGCCCAGACCCCTGGGTTCAAGGCGGCACGTCCGGCCTTCGAGGCTTTCCTCCCGGCCGGGGGCGCTGAGGACAAGGTCTATCCGGCGGTGGTGGGCACCGGAGTCGACCTGCGGCCCGGACAGCCCACCCACACCGGCAACCCCATGGACGTCCTTCCCGAGGGCGACGGGATGCTGGCGGTCCGGCTCGCGACCGGAGAGACCGCCCTCACGCGCGCAGGCCGGATCGCCGTGGACGCGAATGGCCGGCTGACCACCGCGGGGCTGCCGCTGCTGAACACCGCCGGACAGCCCATCGA
>CAZAIE010000450.1:0-6313 GCA_964485035.1 uncultured Myxococcaceae bacterium
TCGCCCGCTACCCCCGGCAGATCCCCTTCATCATCGGCAACGAAGCCTGCGAGCGCTTCTCGTTCTACGGGATGCGCAACATCCTCACGCAGTTCCTGGTGTCCTCGGCGCTGCTCGCCGGCATCGGGCCACTGGTCGAGCGCGAGGCGGCCGCCAAGGAGGTCTTCCACGTCTTCGTGATGGGCGTGTACTTCTTCCCGCTCCTGGGCGGCTGGCTCTCCGACCGCTACCTGGGCAAGTACCGCACCATCCTCTGGCTGAGCCTCGTCTACTGCGCCGGCAACGGCTTCTTGGCGATGTTCCCGGAGAACAAAGCGGGCTTCTACACCGGGCTGTTCCTCATCTCGCTGGGCTCGGGCGGCATCAAGCCCTGCGTCTCGGCCTTCGTGGGCGAGCAGTTCGACCAGACCAACAAGCACCTGGCCAAGGTCGTCTTCGACGCCTTCTACTGGATCATCAACTTCGGCTCCTTCTTCGCCTCGCTGCTCATCCCGCTGGTGCTGCAGTCCTGGGGGCCGCGCGCCGCCTTCGGCATCCCCGGGGTGCTGATGTTCGTGGCCACCTTCATCTTCTGGCTCGGCCGCATGCGCTACGTCGTCGAGCCCCCGCGCCCGGCCGACCCCCACGCCTTCTCCCGCGTGCTGCACACCGCGCTCACCTCGGAGGTCGGCGGGCGGCTGGGGCTGTACTCGTTCTGGGCCGGTGTGGTGCTGGGAGCCGCGGGGCTGGTGCTGGCCGCGGTCGATGCGGTGCGGCAGTTCGCGCTGGACCAGAAGCCGCTCCTGGGCGTGGTCTCGGCCATCTGCCTCGCGCTGGTGCTCTTCCTGGCCTTCGCGGGGTACGGCGCCTGGCGGCAGCTCGAGGGCGCGCGCGGCAAGCACCCGGACGAGGACGTCGATGGGGCCCGGGCGGTGCTGCGGGTCCTGGTCCTCTTCGCGCTGGTGACGCCCTTCTGGTCCCTGTTCGACCAGAAGGCCTCGACCTGGGTCCTGCAGGGCAACACCATGGATCTGCCCGGGTGGTCCTGGTTCAAGAGCGCCTCGCAGATGCAGTCGCTCAACCCGCTGCTGGTGATGCTCCTCATCCCGCTCAACAACCTGGTCCTGTTCCCTGGGATGCGCCGGCTGGGCATCGACCCCACGCCGCTGCGCAAGATGACCGCCGGCATCGCGCTGGCGGGGTTCGCGTGGATCGTCGCGGGCGTGCTGCAGCTGCGGCTGGACGGCGCCGCGCACCTGAGCATCCTCTGGCAGACCGCGCCCTACTTGCTGCTCACTGCGGGCGAGGTCTTCGTCTCCGCCACTGGGCTCGAGTTCGCCTACAGCCAGGCCCCTCCCAAGCTGAAGGGGGTGCTGATGAGCTTCTGGACGCTCGCAGTGACGGTGGGCAACCTCTGGGTGCTGCTGGTGAACGCCACGGTCAAGGGCGAGACGGTGACCACGGCCATCGCCAGTACGGGCCTGGGGGTGACGGCCTTCCAGATGTTCTTCTTCGCTGCCTTCGCCTTCGCCGCGGCGCTGGCCTTCGGGCTGGTCGCCCGGAGGTACACGCTCTCGGACTACTACCGGAAGGCCTGACCCGGGTCTGGTTGGCGGACGAGAACTGGGCGGACTCCCCACCTACCTGGTGCGGGCCACCCGCTCCCAGACCCTGCGCGTGACGTGGTCGCGCATCAGGTGCTGGAAGTACCTCAGGGCCGAACGCTCGCCCGGCCGCGCTTCGAAGTCCGGGTCGGGGCCCTCGAGCGGCGGGAGCAGGTCCTTGGGGAAGCCTCGACGGTTCCGGAGCCGCCACTGCACCTGGCCCAGCCACTCGCGCAGCTCGACCTCGCCGGAGGGGTCGTGCTGAACGCGAATCGCAAGATCGGTCCAGAACGCGCCCTGCGGTCCCTGCGAAGGGTCCAGCGACTGGACCTCCTCGCGCAGCGGCAGCGCGTCGCCGTCTGCGTGCTCCTGGGTCTTCACGTAGACGAACACGCTGTCGAACTGCTCGCCCCGCCGCGCGGCCTCGCTGGCCGGCCCCAGAGTCCCGGGCGTGGAATGGAACGGCGGCTTCCCGCGCACCGGCTCGAACTGCCGCTGCGTCTCGCCGACCAGCTCCAGGCGCCAGACGAGCTGCACCCGGCCGCTGGTCCACTCGGACACCCGCTTCTCCAGTGACGCCAGCGCCTCGCGCACCTGCTCCTGGTTCTCGTCGCTCAGCTCCGCGCGCAACACGGCGTCCCGGCCATCGTCGCCGGTCCACTCGACCTCCGTCCGCTGCACCAGCACCGCGAGCAGCTTCCACTGATGCGGGGCGACCGGCACGTCGACCTTCTCGCGGAGCGGTGCGGCACGGCGCCGGGCCTCCTCGCGCTCCTCGGGCGTCGAGGGGCAGGCATCGAGCACGCGCTCCCAGGAGTCCAGCGCGTCCTCCCAGTCCTTCTCCCGCTCCGCCCGCTCGGCCCGCTCCAGGTAGATCCGCGTCTCGGTGCAGGGGACCTCGGGGTCGCGCTGCCGTCCTGCGTCGGGCGAGGTCGCCGCCCTCTGCCCGGAGTCGGCCACGCTTGGCGCGAGCGGCAGGGGCGGATCGTGCCGCGTCGATGCGGGCCGCAGCACGAGCCAGGCCGTCCCGGCGAGCGCAGCGACGGCCACCCCGAGCGCCACGCGGACGACGGGGGACGATGAAGACGATCCGGGAGCGACAGTGGGCACGCCCGCACCTTCCCTCGACAGGCCGGGGCGAAGTCAAACTCGCGCCGCCGCCTCCCCAGCCATAGCCTGGGCGGCCTCACTCGGAGGACCCATGTCGCCAAAGCGATCGTCCGCGCTCCTCTTGTCGCTGCTGTGCTTCGCGTGCTCGGGCGAGGGGACGGTCTCAGGCGACCCGGATGGCGGGGCGAACGCTGACGCCGCGCCCTCGGACCGCGACGCCGGTCTTTGGGACGCAGGCGACGAATCCGCCGATGCCAGCGACCTCCCGGACGCGGCAACGAAGCGCGACGCTTCGCTCGGGAGGGACGCCAGCGCCCGGCCCGACTCCGGTGGCCCACCCGACGCCTCTGGCTCGGCGGACGCGGCCTCGCGCCCCGACGCCTCGCCGCGCTCCGACGCGGCCTGCGTCCCGCAGTCCTGCACCACGCTCGGGGCGGAGTGCGGCGCCCACGCCGACGGGTGCGGGGGCACGCTGGCCTGCGGCGGCTGCACCGACCCCAAGGTTTGCGGCGGCGCGGGCAACCCGCGCGTCTGCGCCCGCCAGCCCGCGCTGCCCTACCCCACCCGCTCCGCGTACCGCCTCAAGGCCCTGCAGCCCGACTTCTGGCCGAGCCAGGACGAGATCTCCGGGAACAACACCGGCGGGGTGGCCATGAACCTCGTCTGGGCCGAGTGGGAGCCGCAGCGCCAGACCGCGCCCTGCGCCGCGAGCCAGCAGGAGTACGAGGGCCGCTGCTACTCGCCCAACGCCGCGGTGGACCAGGCCATCGCTGACTGGACCGCGCGAGGCATGGTGGTGACCGCGGTGGTGTACGGCGTGCCCGGCTGGGCGCGCACGCACCCGTGCTCGCCGGTCTCGCCGGGCTTCGAGATCTTCTGCTCGCCGGACGACCCGGCCCAGTACGGCCGCTTTGCGGGCATGCTCGCCCGGCGCTACGACGGCCGGCACGGCCACGGGCGCATCGCCGACTTCGTCATCCACAACGAGGTGAACGCCAACGACTGGTTCGACATCGGCTGCGGCCAGGGCACGCCCTGCAGCGCGGCCGCGTGGATGGACGCCTACGCGCAGAACTACTCGCAGGCCTACGACCGCATCGTCGCCGAGCAGTCCACCGCCAAGGTGCTCATCTCGCTCGAGCACCACTTCGGCGCGAGCCTGGATGCGCCGGGGGCCGCGAACCCGCTGCTCTCCGGCGAGACCTTCCTCACCGGCTTCGCGGCGCGGGTGGGCGCGCGCGAGTGGCGGGTGGCCTACCACCCCTACCCGCCGAACCTGCTCGCCCCGGCGTTCGGGGCGTTCGACTACCCCAAGGTCACGTACGGGAACCTGGGCGTGCTCGCCGGCTGGCTGCGCAAGCACTTCCCCGACCGGCCGCACACCTGGGAGATCCAGCTCACCGAGAGCGGGGTGAACTCGCTGGCGCCGCAGTCCAGCCAGGCTGCGCAGGCCGACGGCGTGTGCCGCTCCTTCCGCGCGGCGCTGGGGACGCCAGGGGTCGAGAACTACGTGTACCACCGCATGTCCGACCACCCGGTCGAGACGGCCTCGGGCCTGGGGCTCGGCCTGCGGGACACCACCGGCGCCGCGAAGCAGGCGTGGGCGACCTGGGCGCTGGCCAACCGCAGCGACCTCTCCCCGCCCCAGCTCAGCTGCGGCTTCGAGCACCTGCCCCACACCCGGCTCTGCCGCGGCTACCACGCGACGAACGGCCACTGGGCCACCACGCGGTTGCTCCCGCCCGGCTTCACCCAGGAGTCCTGCTGGCGGCTGCTGCGCGAGCCGGAGGCGGACACGGTGATGCTCTACGAGTGCCGGGTGGGGAACCACTCGCTGCTGACCCGGGAGGCTTCGTGCGAGGGGCAGCAGGTGATGGGCCCGGTGGGCTACGCCTGGCGCACGGCGGCGAGCGGCCGCGTCGCGCTGCACCGCTGCCGGGTCGGCGCCGGGAGCGACCACTTCGTGAGCGCCGATCCCGGCTGCGAGGGCCAGACGCACGAGTCGCTCCTGGGTTACGGCCTCCCGTAGCGCGTGTGCGCCCATGTAGGCCTGCAGATCCAAGAACTGAGGAGGCAACCTCGGGCGGGACGGGCCGACAATCCCTGTACCGCAGGTCCACCTCCCAACCTCGAGACCACGCCATGCCCGTCAACGCCGTCGGTTCCGGAACCCAGAAGGTCAGCGCCTCTTCCGCGCAGCAGGTCCTCAAGCAAGGCGCGAAGGGCACCGCGGTCCGCGAGCTCCAGACGCTCCTGAACCGGGCGGGCTTCGACTGCGGCACGGTCGACGGGTCGTTCGGTGCGCGCACCGCCCAGGCCGTCCGCGCCTTCCAGCAGTCCCGCGGCCTCACCGCCGACGGCGTGGTGGGCCCGCGCACCTGGAGTGCGCTGGGCTCGGTGGGCAGCACCACCCCGACGGCCCCGACCGGCTCCACGACGCCCTCGACTCCGGCGGCGCTCACCCGGACCCTGCGCACTGGCTGCAAGGGTGACGACGTGAAGCAGCTCCAGCGGATGTTGACCCAGGCGGGCTTCAACCCCGGCGCCGCGGACGGCTCCTACGGCGCGCGGACCGCGGAGGCGGTGCGCAACTACCAGCGTTCGCGCGGACTGCACGTGGACGGCATCACTGGTCAGGGGACCTGGTCGGCGCTGACGCGCAACGCCCCGGCAGTGCAGGACGGCTTCCAGACCAACCCCCAGACGCCGTCTACCACGCCGACCGGCCCGGCGAACCTGCAGACGCCCATTACCAGTGGGCGGACCACCACCAACCTGCGCAGCACCTCGCGGTCGATGCCGGTGGACGCGCCGCTGCGCAGCACCGCGGCGAACCGCTCGGCCGACCTCTACACGCGGGTGGTGCAGCAGTTCGACGTGGAGAACAACCCGCGGCACCTGAAGCAGGACGGCAAGACCTACTGCAACATCTTCGCGGCCGACGTCATGCGCGCGATGGACGTGCAGCTCCCGCACTGGGTGGACAGCCGCGGCGTGCCCACGGCCTACAACGCGCCGGGCTCGCACGAACTGAGCGCCAACGCGACCTCCGACTGGCTGAACGCGCACGGCGCCGAGTACGGCTGGCGCCGGGTCTCGATGGCCGAAGCCACCGCGCACGCCAGCGAGGGCCGCCCCGCGCTGCTCATCTGGAGGAACCCCAACGGCTCGCGGTCGGGGCACGTGGGCGTGGTCATCCCCTCGACCGACGGCCAGACGCACATCGCCCAGGCCGGCGGGACCAACACCGACGACCGCGTGATCCGCGAGGGCAGCACCTTCGGCACCGCCGGCACCGTGGGCGAGGACGTGTACTTCTGGGTCCACGACTGACCACGGATCCCGCGGGGAAGCCGGCTCGCCCAGCTCGCGAGTCGGCTTCTGCCGAGGTCGCAATGCCGTAGCCAGTGCTCCGTCCCGGCTGCCTGGAAGGGAACGGTCTTCCCACAGGAAGGGTTTCGGGCAGACGCACAGTTCTTCCGCGCGGGACGCCTGCGCGCCGCGCCCCCCCTGTTCGGGAATTACTTAACGTCAATTAAGCAACCCCTCCGTATCCTGCAGGGCACCCCCAGGGCCTGTCTGGACCGCAGCCCCGCAGAGGGCGCCGCGAGGCGCCGCGC
>CAZAIE010000451.1:0-6267 GCA_964485035.1 uncultured Myxococcaceae bacterium
GACCTGGAGCGGTCGCTGCAGGACTCCCACGCCGAGCTCGGAGGGCTGCGCGAGGACCTCGACCGGCTGGAGGCCAAGGCGGTGGACCAGAAGTCGCCTTAGGCCAGAAGGCACGAAGCGCCCCGGCCGTGGAGCCGGGGCGCCTCGCCGTCAACGCGCTTCCCGAAGGCGTCAGTCACAGGGCACGGGGTCGCACGCCCAGACCCCGCGCTTCTCGGCCTTCGCCTTCGACTGCAGGTCCTCGAACTCCTTGAGCCGGGCGTCGCCGTTGGGCGCGATGTGCATCACGCAGGCGTAGCCGCGCTCGACCAGCAGGGTGTTGACCTCGCGGCCGCCCACCGAGATGTAGGCGAGCAGCCGGCCGTAGCGGTCGGTGCACTCCTGGTCGTAGGTGAGGGTGACCTTCTGGTCGAGCACCAGCGAGGCGTTGTACTCCGCCGCCTCGTGGCCCCAGCACTCGTTCTTGCCGCTGGTGATCTCGGTGGTGTTCACCATCAGGTAGCGGATCTTCTCGCCGCTCGCGAGAACCACGGTGTCGCCGTCGACCACCGAGGAGACGGTGCCCTCCACCGGCCCGCACTTCGAGGTCGGCTCGGAGGTGCAGCCCGCCGCCGCGAGCGCGGCGGCGAGCAGGAAGTGACGCAGCTGGTTCACTGGCAGGTCTCGTTGTCGGCGCCCGGGGTGCCCCGGTCCCCCGCCCCGTAGACCTTGGCGGCGGTGGTGTTGCACCAGTTGGTCGCGGTGTCGTTCTCGGTGGCGTCCAGCTTGTTGCCCGAGAGCTGCTTGGAGACCCCCGCGGACGACGACGCGGTGGTCACGGTGTCGATGACTACCGTGCTGCGAGACAGGCTCAGGGTCTGCCCGCCGCCGTTGGTGAGGCCGGTGGGGAACAGCGCCTGGGGCAGCGGCAGGCCGCCGTTGGTGGCGGCGTCGGAGGAGTGGGCCAGCACCAGGTACTTGCCCGCGCCGGGGCGCACGCACTCGTTGCCCGCGACCAGGGCGGACTTGGTGGTGTTCACCGAGAGTTCGACGCCGTTGAGGTCCACGTCGGACTTCACGAACACCTCGATCCACTCGCCCTCGGTGTCGCCCACCTTCGACGGGTCGGACAGGTACTCGCTGATGACCAGGTCCCCGACCGCAGGGGCCACCACCGCGCGCGCGACCTTGGTCGCCGGGTCGATGCACTCGTTGGGGTTCACCACCGCGCCGCAGGAGGCGTTCGCCGCGCCCGGGGTGCCGTGGTCGCCCAGGCCGTAGGTCGCGGTGGAGCTGGCGGCGCACCAGTTGGTGGCGGTGTCGTTGTCGGTGGCGTTGAGCTTGTCGCTCGAGAGCTGCTGCGAGTACCCGGCGCCCGGCTTGGGGTAGGTCAGGAGGTCGACGATGACGCCGTCCCGCTTGAGCGCGAGCTGCATCGTGCCGGTCGCGGTGAGGGCCGTGGGGAAGGTCGCCGTCACCGAGGGCAGCCCGCCGTTGATGGACGACTCCTTCGCGCGGGCGAGCACCACGTAGGAGCCCGTCCCCGGACGGATGCAGTCGGGGGCCAGGAGCGTGGTGGTCTTGGTGGTGGTCCCGGACACGAACGAGAGCTGCACGCCGTTCAGGTCCACGTCCTTCGCGAAGTAGATCTCGAGCCACTCGCCGTAGTCGTCGGAGACCTTCGAGGGGTCGGCCATCACCTCGGTGATGACCAGGTCACCCGCCCCCGGCTTCACCACCGGCCGGCTGACGCCGGTGTCGAGACAGAAGTTGGGGTCCACCGGGGGCGGGCACTCGAGGTTCCCCGCGCCAGGGGTGCCGAAGTTCGCCCCGCTGGTGCCGTAGGGGATGGTTCCCGGGCAGAAGTTCTCGGGCTTGTCGTTCTGCGTCGGGTCGACCTTGCGGCTGTCGAGCTGGGCCGAGGTGCCCTCCGCGCCGGAGGGGTCGGCCACGTAGAGGGCGAAGTCGACGTCGTTGGTCCCGTGCTTCAGGACGATCGACCCGTTGGAGTTGAGCGAGAAGGCGAAGACGCCGTCCACCGCCGGCAGGCCGCCGTTCAGCGTGGGGTCGGTGCTGCGCGCGAAGATCAGGTACTGGTCCTTCTTCACGGGCTTGCAGGTCTCCGAGGCGATGGTGGTCTTCGCGCCCTTCTCGTTGGCGATGACCAGGCCGTTCAGATCGGCGTCGGCCGTGACCAGCACCTCGAACCACTCCTTGTCGGTGTCGGTGCCGTTCGGGCTGGCCATGATCTCGGTGATGATCAGCCCGCCGACGGCCGGGGGCACGGTGGCGCGCTCGACGAGCGTGTTCTCGTCCTTGCACTTGCTGGAGTCGACCACCGGCGGGCAGGTGGCGTTGGCCGTGCCGGGCGAGCCCTTGTTCTTGGCGTTGCCGTACTCCACGGTGCCCGGGCAGTAGGCCACCGGGTCGTCGTTGGAGGTGACGTCCACCTTGCCCGGGTCGAGCTGGATGGACACGCCCGAGGTGGGCTTGAGGTAGCTCATCTCATCCAGCACCGCCAGGTCCTGGGAGACGGTGAACGACCCGCCGGTGGTCGGCAGCGCGAAGTTGAAGGTTCCCTTGACGTGCTCCGCGGGCAGGCCGCCGTTGGTGTAGGTCGAGGCGTTGCGCGCGAAGACCACGAAGCTGCCACCCGGCACGCGGACGCAGCTGCGCGGGGCGAAGACCATCTTGTCGGTGCCGTTCGAGAACTCCAGGCCGTTCAGGTCCATGTCGTTGCGCACGAAGATCTCGAACCAGGACTGCTGCACCGGGGTGCCCAGCGGCGCGGGCATGAGCTCGGTGATGACCACGCTGCCCGACGCCGCCTTGAGGGTGTCGCGCTCCACCTCGGTGCCGGAGCTGGCGTCGAGGCACTTGGAGATGTTGGGAGCGTTGGGGCAGGCGACGTTCGGCGCGCCGGGCGAGCCCTTCTGGCCGGTGGTGCCGTACTCGATCTCGGAGTAGCAGAAGGTGAGCGCGTTGTCGTTGCTCGTGGGGTCCTGCTGGCTGGGGTCGAGCTGCGAGCTGAAGCCCTCCTTGGTGGCGTCGAACCAGATCTGGTCGATGAGGGTCTCGCCGGACTTGAGGGCGATGTCGCTCTTGGAATTGGCGAGCGTGGTGGTCATCACCGCGCGCGGCTCGAAAAGCCCGCCGTTCTTGGTGGCGTCGGCGGTGCGGGCGATGACCACGTAGCTGCCGGCGGTGACCGAGAGACAGTCGTTGGAGGCCAGCGTGCTCTTGCTCGAGCCGCTGGAGACGACCAGGCCGTTCAGGTCCACGTCGGCCTGCGCGTACACCTCGATCCACTCGCCCGCCTCGTCGGCGATGGCCGCGGGGTTGGCCATGAACTCGGTGATGATCAGCTCGCCGGCCTTGGGCGCCACCACGGTGCGGCTCTTGCCGTCCCCGCCCACGCAGTTGCCGGAGGTGGCGCAGGCGTCGTTCTCCTCGCCGGGGGTGCCGAACATCGACGCGCCCATGTCGGCGGTGGCGTTGCACCAGTTCGCGGCGTTGTCGTTGCCGATGGCGTCCGGCTTGATCTTGCCGTCCAGCTCCCGCGAGTGGCCCTGGGTGCCCACGTCGGCGAACTCGACCTTGTCCACGACCGTCTCGCCGCACTTGAGGGTGATCCGCCCCTCTCCGTTGGACAGGCCGCCCAGCGCGGTGCCGTAGGAGTAGTCGATGTACTCCGGCTTGGAGGCGTTGTCCGCGTCACCCACCACGAAGTAGCCGCCCGCGGGGATGCTGCCCTCGAGCATCACGTGCGACTTGGCGCTGGTCCCGTCGACCTTGGAGAAGACCAGGGACAGCCCGCGGAGCTGAATCGGGTCCTTGGTGTTGTTGTAGATCTCGAACCACTCCTTGCCCTCGTCGGTCCCCGCCGGGTCGTTCATGAACTCGGTGATGATGAGGTCGCCGGCGACGCGGCCGGCGCAGTCGGAGGTGGAGTCGATGGTGCGGGGACAACCGGTGAGCCCCAGGACGACCAGGGCGAGGGTGAGTCGGAACAGGTGGGAAGGGGTCATGGCGTCACTTTTCCTGGGTGCTGCCGGCCGTGTGGCCCGGGGGGACACCCCGGGGAGGTGGGTTTCGGGAAGGTTCTAGAAGTCGGGGCCGTCGGCCTCGAGGGTGCCGAAGTCGAGGTCTTCGCTCACGTCGCCCAGGTCGAGGGGGCCCTTCTTCTTGCCCTTGGGCTCGACCGTCTTGTTGGGGACCTCGGGGAGCTCGCCCGGATCGGTCTTGTTGGGCTCGGCCTTGGGATCGGCGGGGGCCTTGGGGTCGGCGACGACCACCACCTTGGGCGCGGGCTGCTCGGGGACGTTGGTCGAGGCGATCCACTCGTCCATCTTCTCGTCGGGCATCAGGATCTGCCCGGGGGCGTTGACGATGATCTGCAGCTTCTCGCTGCCGCGGTACTTGTCCTTGTACTTGCGCACCGTGCCCTTGACGCGCACGTACTCGCCCTTGGCCTTGTTGATGCCCGACGAGGTGAGGATGTCCTTGTCGAAGAAGACGACGTCGAAGCTGGCGGAGCGGGTCTTGGCCAGCTTGACCACCGCCGGGCCGCCGTCGCCCAGCCGGACCTCGCCGACCGCGCCGAGGATGACCACCTCCTGGCCCACCCGCTTGTCCAGGCGCTTGAGCGAGTCCCAGCGCGTGAGCACGATGAAGTCGTCGCGCTCCTCGGCCTCCTTCTCGAACGCGGCGATGACGTCGGCGCGCTCGTTCCACCACTTCAGGCGCTCGTCGTAGTCCGGGTAGTGCTTCTTGTTCGGGTCCCAGATGCCGCGGGCCGCGGCGCGCGCCTCCTCCTGGGCCTGGACGAACTCGTTGTGGAAGCGGCGGGAGTACGCGTACTTCGAGAAGTAGGGCGACATCCCCGCGCGCACGCACTCGATGTTGTAGTTCACCCACTTGCCGTTCTTCTGGACGAAGACGTAGGCGAGGTAGCGGCCGTAGAAGTCGCGGATCTCGCCGGGGTGGTCGCGCTCCAGCTTCACCTTGCTCGCCCCGCGCAGGAAGTCCTGGGCGAACTTCCAGGCGTCGTAGCCCAGGGGGCTCGCCATCTTCACCGGCCGGGAGGAGCTGCCCTTCATCTTCTTCACGTACTCGGGCCAGGTGAGCGTCTCCATCGCCTGCCGCTCGTAGGCCTTGTGGACGATCTCCTCGGTGTCGATGCCGATGAGGCGCATCGAGCTCTTCAGCCCCTTCACCCGGACGGTGTCGCCGTCGATGGCCGCGGTGTCGCCGTCGATGGAGAACTCGCCCAGCTCCAGGCCGACGGTCTCGAAGCGGGCGAGCGCGGCGGCGGCCTGGGCCTTGGAGTAGCGCTGCTCGCTCTTGGTGGTGCCGCAGGCAGCCACCGCCAGGGCGGTGGCGAGGGCCAGCAGGAGGTGGGTCGTGGTGCGAGCCATGGTCCCTCTCAGAAGCGCGCCTCGAGCTCGAGGCGGAAGCGGTGCTGGATGGGCGACGAGCGCAGCAGCGTGGACTTCCGCTCGTCGAGGAAGGCGTAGATCTCGTAGCGCCCGTGGATCTCGAAGATGCGGTTGGGCAGCACCCCGACGTCGAGGTACGTCCAGAGCGACTGCTCCAGGTACTCGTTGTTGTCGATGGACTCGTTCAGGTACTTCGCGCGCCAGCGCAGCACCAGCGCGTCGATGGGCTGCGAGGTGACCTGCACCCAGCCGAGGAGGTCCTCGCGGAAGCTGGTCTTGTACTTCGCGTCGTCCACCAGGTCGTACTTGAGCTGGGCGGCGAAGGACAGCTTGCGCCCCAGCGGCGAGACGCTCGCGGCGCCGGCGAAGCGGACCATCTCCCCGAAGCACGGCAGCGGGGTCCCGTCCTCGTCGCTGAAGTAGGTGTAGTCGTAGCACTGGCCGCGGCCGCCGGTAGCCAGGTCGCGGTTCTTGTACTGGGCCCAGGCCGAGAGCTTCACCCCGCGCCACCCCAGGAAGTCGCCGCGCAGGTAGAGGTCGAGGTTGGTGAGCCCGGCGGTCTCCTTGGCCCGGCCGTTCTCCGGCCAGATGGAGACGTCGACGTTCGCGCGCACCGCCCAGTCCACGTTGGGCTTGCCGGTGTAGCCGACCCGGAGCCCCGCCTCGTTGCGCGCGCGCTGCCCCTCGAACTCGTCGGGGTTGGAGAGCGGGCGGGCGAGCGGGTTCAGGAACCTGCGGTCGTAGTAGCGCAGCGATGCTTCGATCTCGTGGGACTTCTGCACGTCGGCCACAAGGCGCCCTAATGCACCGTAGCCGCCGCCGCCGACGTCGCCGGGCATGGCGTTGAAGG
>CAZAIE010000452.1:0-5643 GCA_964485035.1 uncultured Myxococcaceae bacterium
GATGTACTCCTCGTTGCCCTTGGCGGACACCTTCTTCACCTCCTCCTTCTTCGGCTCCTCCTTCTTTGGGGCCTTCTTGGCCGGGCCCTTCTTCTTGGGCGCCTTCTTCTTGGCGGCGCTGTCGTCCGACAGGTCGAGCCCGTCGAAGGAGATCTGCGCTTCGGCGCGGGAGGCGGCGAGCGAGACGAGCGCTGCGGCGACGAGGACCTTCAGTGCGGTGCGCATTGGCTTTTAGTCCCTCGATCCGCTGCCGATGAAGAAGGAGACCCCCAGCTCGAGCATGAGCTGGTTCTGGACGGAGGTCGTCCACTGGGAGTTCTCGTCGGTGCCGTCCACCAGCCCGACCTTGGCGGCGTAGATGTAGTCGCGCAGCTCCACCCGCAGCGTGACGCTGGGGGTGATGAAGACGCGGCCCACGATGCCCAGGTGGCCCCCGCCAGTGAACTCGGACACCGAGGCGGCGGATGCCGTCGTGTCTGCGCCCCGCGGCGCCGGCGCCTGGTACTGGATGACCCCGCCGCCGATGACGATGGCGGTGTCGAAGTGCAGCACCTTCTCCGCCACCACGTTCACCTTGCCGTAGAGCGGCGACCAGGCGAGGTCCAGCCCGGCGAGGAGCCCGATGTTGCCGGGCACGCGGTTCAGTTCTTCCATCTTCGGGTTGGCGCAGCCGTCAGGCCGGCAGACGTTCACCACGCCCGACGCGGTCGCGAGGTTGTAGGAGCCGTGCAGGCCGACCGAGAAGCTCTCCAGCACGTGGTAGGTGAGCCGCAGGCCGAACTCGTACTTCTGGAAGAAGGCGTCGCCCAGGCTCATGCCCAGCATCGGGCTGACCTCGAACCGTCCCTTCTTCATGAAGAGGTTGCCCGAGACCGGGGGGATCTTGTCGGCGAGGGAGGCCCGCCGCTCCTTGGACTGGTCCTCGGCTTCCTTCTCGGCGGACGGGGCCTTCGCGTCGGCGGCGAAGGCGGGGGCCGTCGCGAGCAGGGCCAGGACCGCGGCCAGCGTCAGGGGTGCGCGGTTCATGGTCACGGCTCCTTGTACTCGAAGCCGAACGGCAGGAAGACGCTCAGGCCGAAGTTCAACGCCACGATGTGCTGCAGCACCGACTTGGTGCCTCCGTCGGGACGGTCGGAGTACATGGTCTCGGTGAGCGAGACGTCGAGCGCGAACCAGTCGTTGAGCGAGAAGCGCTGCCCGATGCCCAGGTGCGCGCTGAACTTGGCCCCGTCACCCTTGGAGAGCTGCACCGGCTTGCCCGCCGCGTCGGTGCCCATCACGTCGTCGCTGGTCTGGGTGAGGAAGGCCCCCGCGCCGCCGACCAGGTAGATGTCGAAGGTGTGGATGCTGTTGAAGAGCGCCACCTTGCCGTAGATGGGCGACCAGAGCAGGTCCGCGCTGAACGAGTGCTTGGGGTGCACGTACGGGAGCTTGGACTGCAGCTGCCGCTTGGCCAGGCGCACGTTGTCGCTGGGGATGACGTTGAACTGGTTGTAGCGGAAGGCGAGGCCGACGCTGTCGGCGAAGAAGAAGGCCAGTCGCCCGCCGGGGCCCATCTTCGGGTAGTAGGCGTCGTTGAGCGTCACGAAGCCCTGGGGCGTGAACTCCAGCCGCATCCGCTTCAGCACCGGCTTGCGCTGCACGCTCTTCACCCGGTCCTCGTTGGCGATCTCCACCTCGGAGAGGCCCTTGGGCGCTGGGGTCGGCGAGGCCGTCTCGACCGGAGGAGGGAGCGTCGGCCTCTCCTCCACCGCCGGCGTCTCTTCCTTCTTCTCCTCCTTCTTGGGCTCGTCAGACAGATCGAGGCCCTTGAACTCGGTGCCCTGCGCCGAAGCTCCCAGTGGACACAACAGGAGCGTCGCCGCCAGTACGGTCGCGATTCGCATGGCGCGGAATCCTAACTCAAACGGGTGGCGGTTCAAGCATTGGGACGGACAGGCGAACTGGCGCTTGGCGACCGGCCGCCACCCATACGACGATGCGCCATGCTCGTCCGGAACTCGACGCGTGGTGATGCGCTGGTGGCCGACAAGGTGGATCTGGCCGCGACCTGGGGCTCGAGGCTCAAGGGGCTGCTGGGACGGCCGGCCATCGCGCCCGGCGAGGGGCTGCACATCGTGCCCTGCAACTCCATCCACATGTTCTTCATGCGCTTCGCCATCGACGTGGCCTTCCTGGCCCACGACGGCCGGGTGGTGAAGCTGGTGCACACCATCCGCCCCTGGCGCGCGACCCGCATCTACTCCGAGGCCCACTCCGCCCTCGAGCTGCCCCCCGGGACCCTGGCCCAGACCGGGGTGCATGAGGGCGACGTGCTGCGCTTCGACCCCTGACGCCCATGCCCCGCGCCGGTCTCCTCGCCCTGCTGTTCGCGGGCGCCTGCACTGGCGCCGCGCCGGAGGCACGATCGACCGCCTTGGCGCTGGAGGACGACGGCCTCGAGCGCCTCGTCCCGCCCGAGGCTCGTGAGGCCGCCGCGGCGGCCAGGGAGGGGCTGCGCCGCTTCCTGGACCTCATCCCTCCGGGCGACCACGCGGCCTTCGGATTCCCGTCCCCCGCCGACCTGGAGCGCGCCCGGCTCGCCGCCCCGTACCGCACCCTCACCCTGGACGCGGCGGGGACCGGGCTCGAGGCCACCTCCGAGTGGCGCTTCCCGGTGACCGTCGATGGAATCCCGTGCGCGCTGCTCACCGTCGCCGGCGCGCCGGGCAGGATGAGGGCCGTGGACCTGGGCGCGGCCCAGCTCGCCCGGGAGCTGGGAGCGCTGGAGCGCGCCCGCGCCGTGGCCCCCGACGCCGCGCGCGCGCTGCTCCGGGTCTTCGCCCTGCGCGCGGACTTCGCCGCCTACGACCACGCGGGCGCTGAGCAGGCCTTCGAGCCGCTCGCGTCGGCCCGAAGACTGGGGACCGGCGCGGCGCTCCCCCGTCCCCAGCTCCTCCCCTGGCTCCGGGCGCGGCTCGAAAGCGCCCCCCAGGAGCGCTGATGCCCGCCGCCCGCGCCCTCGTGCTGTCCGCCGTCCTCCTCGCCGCGCTGCCGGCGGGCGCCTCGACGGTGCTCCCCGTGACGGTGGTCGCCCAGGAGCACGATCAATGGTGCTGGGCGGGCGTGGTCCGCAGCGCCCTGCTCCACCACGGGCAGGACGTCGCGCAGTGCACGCTCGCCGAGTACACCCGGACCACCACCAACGCCCCGGACCTCTCCCTCGGCCAGACCCCTTGCTGCAGCGACTGGAGCCAGGGCTGCAACTCCTGGAACTACTTCTGGCACTACACCGGGAGCGTGGCCGACCTGCTGTCCCACTTCGGCGGCCTCTCCTCGGCGACCTCGACGGGCACCCTGCCGCTCTCCCGCCTGAAGCAGGACCTCGACGCGGGGAGCCTCGTCGTCCTCCGCTGGGAGTGGACGTCCGGGGGCGGCCACTTCGTCCTCGGCCACGGCTACGACGGCACGGTGGTCCACTACATGAACCCCTGGCCGGGCGAGGGCCGGAAGATCGGCGAGTACGACTGGTTGGTCCGGGGCGAGAACCACGCGTGGGTGAACAGCCTCGAGGTCTGCCGGGAGGGGGCCGCGTGCCACGACGGGGACCCCTGCACGCAAGCCGACACCTGCCGCGCCGGCCGCTGCGAGGGCAGGCCGAGGTCCTGCCCGGCCACGGACTGCAGGAAGGCGGGGCGGTGCAGCGCGACGTCGGGAGCCTGCGAGGCCGACCCGCTCCCGGACGGCACCGCCTGCGACCAGGGCGCCTGTACCTCCGGGGTCTGCGTGGCCCCCGCGCCCCCCGCGGAGGGCTGCGGCGTGCCGGGGCCGCCGTCCGCGATCGCCGGGGGGTTGGTGTTGGTGCTGCTCCTTGCTCGCCGTCGCGGCGTGACGAACTGCGCGTGAATTCTTGGCCATTGGCAGTTCTCGGGTAAGCTTCCGTGCACCATGCCCGAGGCGTTCCAGTTCGACCTGTCGCGGGGGCGGGTGAGCGAGCGTCCCCTCGCCGCCGTCCTCTGGGCTGCCCGTCACCTCCACGCCACCGGAGTCGTCCGGTTCGACACGCCCCAGGGGACCAGCCGCGTCTTCCTGAAGGACGGCCGACCCGCCGGGGCGCTGGTGCCGAGCGGCTCGCGGCCGTTGGCCCAGATTCTCGTCCAGCAGGGATACGTCTCCGTCGAGGCCATCGACCAGGCGCTGCCCAAGCTCGAGCAGGGACGCTCGGTGCAAGAGGTGCTGCTGGAGATGGGGGCGGTGACCGCGGAGGCCCTCGCCGAGGCGACCGCGCTGCAGCACCGCGAGCACCTGCGGCTGGTGGCCGCGCACGCCGACGGGAGCTGGCAGTTCCTGGCCGAGGCCCCACCGCCCTGGGCCGCGGGCTTCCAGCTGGATCCCGACGTGGTCCTCGCGGAGGCCATGGCCACGCCCGCCGCGGAGCCGTTCGTGGTGGAGCAGTTGGTGGGCCTCGGGCCGCGCTGGCTGCAGGCGACCCCCACCGCAGGAGCCGTGGCGGCCCTGTTCGCCGCGACCGAGAAGGAGCGCGAGGTGCTGGGAGCGCTCGCCCAGCCGGCCGGCTGGGAGGCGCTCACCGCGCTGGGCCTCGAGCCCCAGCGCGCCCGGCTGCTCTGCGCGGGGCTTCTGGCCCTGGGCGGCGCGGCGCCGGTGGACCTGCGTGACGAGGAACTGGCGAAGGCCCGGCAGGAGGCCGCGCAGATCGAGCAGCGCGCGAAGGACCTGGCGCAGGCGCGGGCCCAGAAGGCCCAGGGCGACTCCCAGCGCGAGTCCCAGGGGCAGAAGGCCCGCGGCAGCGACCTGCTCAAGCGCATCGCCGAGCAGCGCCGCAAGGCCGACACCAAGGACCAGGAGCGCAAGGCGTCGGAGGAGGCCCACAAGGCCGCCCAGGAGCGCGCAGAGACCCGGTTGAGAGACGCCCGCGAGGCCCGCGAGCGGCACCTCGAAGACGCCCGGCGCGAGGCCGCGGAGATCGTCGCCGCGGCCCAGGAGCAGGCGCGCCGACTCGAGGAGGAGGCCCGCGCAGCCGAGGAGCAGGCGCAGGCCGAGGCCGCGGAGGCGCAGCGAGCCGCGGACGCACTGGCCGGGGAGCTGGCCGCCGAGGAGGCCCGGCTCGGGGAGGCAGAGGCCAGCCGGCTCGCCGCCGCTGGCGCCGTCGCCGAGGCCGAGGAACAGCTCCGCGCGGCGGAGGCCGAGGCAGACCGGATCGAGCGGGAGGGTCTCGCCGAGGCCGAGGTGCTGCGCGGCCATGCGGCCGAGGACGCCAAGGCCCTCCTCGACGAGCAGGCCGGACGCGGAGAGCGGGCTGCGCGTGAAGCCGAGGCGCTCTCCCGGACCGAAGCCGCCAGGGCGCGGGCGTCGGAGCTGGAGCAGAAGCTCGCCGAGTGCAGGAACCGACGCACCGAGCTCGAGCAGGACCGGCGGCAACTCGAGACCGAGCGGGCAGCGCTGGACGAGCGGATCCGCGAGAGCACGGCGCGGCGCGACGCCGCCCGCGCGGCTGCAGAGCGGACGCTGGAGGAGATCCGCCAGGCGGCGGTCGCGGTGGAGCAGGAGGAGCGTGCGCTCGCCGCCGAGGAGGAGGCCGCCCGCGAGGCCGAGCGCGCCGCGGAGCTGGCCCGGCAGCTCGCGGACGAGGCCGACGCCCAGGTG
>CAZAIE010000452.1:5653-6266 GCA_964485035.1 uncultured Myxococcaceae bacterium
GGCCCAGCAGGAGCAGGCCGCCGAGCTCGAGCTGAAGGGCAGCGCGGAGGCCGCGGCCCACCAGGTTCAGGCCGAGGAAGACGAGGCCGAGAGGGCTCGGGTCCAGGCCGAGCGCGACCGCGTCCAACAGCGCGCCGAGGAGGAGCGGCTCGCCCACGCCCGCCGTGAGGCCGAGGCCGCAGAGGAGATCGCCCGGGTCGCGTCCGGCGCGGAGGCGCAGCGCCAGGCCGACGCCGAGGCGGAGCTGTTGCGCCTGCGTGCCGAGATCGACCGGGTCGCCGAGGAGCGCAGCGTCGCCATCTCCGCGTACGACGACCGCCGCGACATGGCTCGCGCCGAGGCGGAGCGGCTCCACGCGGAGGCCGATGAGCTGGAGCGCCGGCGCATCGTCGAGTCCGAGGCCGCCCAAGCGCGCCAGCAGGAAGCCGCGGAGACGCTGCGGCGTGAGCAGGAAGCGTTGACCCTCCGCGCCGCCGCGACCGCGGAAGCGCTCCGCGAGACCCAGGCTGAGTTCGCCCGGCTCCAGGAAGAGGGGGAGAGGCTCGAGCGCGAGGCGCGAGACGAGGCTTTCGAGGCCGAGGAACGTCGGCGGAGCGCCCAGGAGGAGTTGGAG
>CAZAIE010000453.1:0-6255 GCA_964485035.1 uncultured Myxococcaceae bacterium
GCATACCTTCGCGCCCCATGATCCGCGTGACCTTCCTCGGGACCTCCGCCGCCGCCCCCACCGTGTCGAGAAACGTCTCGTCCATCGCGGTGAAGCGCGCCGGCGACTTGATGCTCTTCGACTGCGGCGAGGGCACGCAGCGCCAGATGATGCGCTACGGGACGGGCTTCGACGTGAAGGACGTCTTCTTCACCCACCTCCACGCCGACCACTACCTGGGCATCATCGGGTTCGTGCGCACGCTGTGGATGGCCGACCGGCAGGAGCCGATGCGGCTGTACGGCCCCAAGCCCTCCGGGCGCGTGCTGAACCAGGCGCTCTCGCTGGGCCTGCAGGGCGCGAAGTTCCCCATCGAAATCATCGAGCTGCAGGACGGGGACGTGGTGAAGCGCGACGGCTACGAGGTCCGCGCGTTCAAGGTGGACCACCGGATGATGGCCCTGGGCTACGCACTGGTGGAGCCCGCGCGCCCCGGCCGGTTCAACCTCGACCAGGCGCGCGCGCTGGGCATCCCCGAGGGCCCGCTCTTCGGGAAGCTGCAGAAGGGACAGGCGGTGACCCTGCCCGACGGACGAGTCATCGAGCCCGCGCAGGTGGTGGGCGGCGCGCGCCCGGGCCGCAAGGTGGTGCTCTCGGGCGACACGCGCCCCTGCGCGGCCACCCTCGAGGCCGCGCGGCAGGCCGACCTGCTGGTCCACGAGTCCACCTTCGGGGACGACGAGCTCGAGCGCGCCCAGGAGACGGCGCACTCCACCGCCCGCGAGGCCGCACGGCTGGCGAAGGAGGCGGGGGTGCGCAGGCTCATCCTCACCCACGTCTCCAGCCGCTACGACCTGGACGTCTCGCCGCTCCTCAAGCAGGCGCGCGACGAGTACCCGGGCGTGGAGTACGCGCGCGACGGCTACACCGCGGACATCGGCTTCTCCGACGAGCAGGGCGCGGCGCCGGCGGACCCATCGGTTGCACCGACGCCCGCTCAGTCCGCGTAGCGCTTCTTCACCAGATAGACGATGGCGTCGCGGGCGCAGTGCTCGCAGTAGCCGTACTTCTCGCGCAGGGTGGCGAGCGCCTGCTCCACCTGGGCCACGTCCTTGGGCGTCAGGTCCTTGCGGTCGTTCGAGAGGTAGCGCACCGCGTTCTCGGTGTTCTTGCGCAAGAGCTTCTTGCGCTCGTCGAAGTAGTGGTCGCGCAGGCGGCGGAACAGGTCGGGGAAGGCGCGGGTGTAGTTCATCGCGTCGTCTGGGTGGTCGAGGCTGAACGCGCCCACGGCCCCGATGAGGCCCCGGCGGAACTCCTCCCTGGCTTGGTCCCGCGGCATCACGATGGCCTCCATCTCCGTCATGATCGGCTCGCTGGGCTTCTCGTACTCGCCGCTGACCCGGTTGCGCAGCTTCTCGCCCTTCACCCAGTGCGAGACGTGCAGGATGTAGCGCTCGAACAGCTCCTTGTACTGGGTCTCGGAGACCAGCCCCATCGAGTCGCGGATCTCCCCGTCGATGAGCTCCAGGTACTCGCGCTCCACCAGGTCCACGAAGGCCTCGTGGTCGTGGAAGCCGTCGATCACCTCTTGCTGCAGGAACTCGTAGACGCTCTTGTCCTTGCACAGGGCCCGCAGCTCGGCGAGCACGGAGAGCGGGGTCAGGCAGCGGCGTTCGGGGTCCTGCGCTGCGTTGAAGAGCGCCGTCTTGATCTCCCGGGCCGAGGCGCCGGCGCCGCCCTCGTAGCGCGGGTAGGTGTCGGACTCGCGCCAGACCTCCTCGAGGTGGCTGCGCAGCTCCTTGGCCTGGGCCAGCGGCAGCCGGTCCGGCGTCCCCTCGTGGTCGTAGAGCGCGAGCTTCTCCGAGGGCGTCAGCCGCTCCACCAGCGCCCGCAGCTCGCCGTGGTAGCGGTCGGCGATGGGCTTCTTCAGGCGGGTGAGCACCGCCCACATCGCCGCCACGCGGGTGGCGTGCGGGGCCACGTGCCGTCCCACCGTGGTGGGGGTGACCTTCTGGTCGTAGATCTGCTGCTCGACCGCGTACCGGCGCAGGTAGGGCACCCGCACCAGCTCGATGCGGCCCTTGAAGGAGGCGAAGTCGGGCAGCTCCTTGAAGGCCGCCACGTGCTTGTCGTTGCTGGAGGCGAGCAGCACCTGGTCCAGGTGCAGCACGAAGTGCTCGAGCGGCACGCTGGCGGTCTCGCTGGTGCCGAGCAGGTACTTGAAGGCCTCCAGCGGGCGCTTGAGCAGGTCGGCGTACTCCACCATCCCGCGGTTGGCCTGCACCAGGGCGCCGAAGGGCTCGAAGAGCGAGAGGCTCTGCAGCGCCGGCGGGAGGTTGGCGACGGTGCGGTCGGAGGTCACCTGGCGGTAGGCCGCGTCCACCGACATCTGCGGCTCCACGGTGACCACCGCCTGCTGGTAGCGCCGGTCCACGTAGAAGCGCTCCACCTGCACGTGCCGCAGCACCTTGAGGTAGTCGCCGGAGTAGGCGCCCAGGAGCGCATCGAAGATCTGTCGACACTTGTGGCAGAGGTCGCCCTCGCGCAGGTGGGCGGAGACCACGAAGTCATCGCCGCTCCCGGCCGCGCGGGCGAGCAGCTCCCGGCGGGCGTCCTTGGGTAGCAGGAACAACGGTGGGTCCTTCAGCTCGCAGCAGAGGCGGGCGTCGAGCGCGTCCCCCTCCAGGTGCGCGTAGCTGGCGAGTTCCTTGGCCACCCCCTTGTCGCGGAACCCGAGCGAGCCGCCGCGCACCAGCTTCTCGGACGGGAAGATCCAGTTGAAGCGGTAGAGCGCGCCCTCGGGCAGGCGGCTGTAGGCCTCCATGCCGCGCATCACCGCGGCGACCAGCGACGACTTGGCGCTGCCGTTGGGGCCGTGCAGGAGGATGAGCTTGTTCACGCGGCCCAGCCGCACGAAGTTCCCGAGGATGCGGTAAATGGCGTTCTGCACCTCGTCCTGCCCCGCCACCCTGCCCTCCCCGTCCAGCTCCAGGTCGAAGAGCTTGAAGTGGCGGATGGGGCCGCCCGGGCCGGGCCTCATCTCGGTGCCGAAGTGGTCGAACACGTCGCGCACGTACTGCGCGGCGTTGCGCGCGTAGCGGCGAGGCGCGGACAGCAACAGGTCCATGTACTCGTCGAACGAGAGGATGGTGCGGTCGTTGTCGAAGGCCGACTTCACCTGGCCCCCGACCGTCGTCAGGTACCGCAGTGCTTCGCGCTCGTCGGCCACGGCTCGCCTCCCGGAACAGGACGGCCCCAGCAAACCAGAGCGCCAGCACCCGAGGCAAACCCGGGCCGGTTTTCTACTGAATCCAGGTCCTTGGAACCGTTCCGGGCCTTGGGCTACAGTGCGCGCCCACACGGCAAGTCAACGCCTGCGGGGAACCATGGCCCAGAAGAGCCCGATCATCGGAATCGACCTCGGCACCACCAACTCGTGCGCCGCGCTGGTGCAGGAAGACGGCAAGGTGAAGCTCATCCCCTACAAGGGCGGTGACTACACGATCCCCTCGGTCTTCGCGATCGACGACAAGGGGAACGAGCTGATCGGCCACGAGGCGAAGCGGCAGTGGCAGCTCAACCCGAAGAACACCATCTACGCGGCCAAGCGGCTCATCGGGCGGTCCCCCAAGGACCACGTCGTCAACAGCATGCGTGAAGTCGTGGCCTACAACGTGAAGGCCGGCGACGCCAACGACGTGGTGATGGACTGCGCCAACCAGTCGATGAAGCCGGTCGACGTCTCGGCGCGCGTCCTCAACAAGATCCGCACGGTGGCGTCCGACTACCTGCGCATGCCCATCGACCGCGCCGTGGTGACCGTGCCGGCGTACTTCAACGACCGGCAGCGCCAGGCCGTGAAGGATGCGGGCGACCTCATCGGCCTCGAGGTGGTGCGCATCATCAACGAGCCCACCGCGGCCTCGCTGGCCTACGGCGTGGGCAAGGGCCTGAAGGAGACGGTGCTCATCTACGACCTCGGCGGCGGCACGTTCGACGTGTCCATCATCGAGATCCGCGACCGCGTCTTCGAGGTGAAGGCCACCGGGGGCGACATCTTCCTGGGCGGCATCGACTTCGACAACGCGATGATCAAGTACGTGCTGGACGACTTCAAGGCCAAGCACGGCATCGACCTCTCCAGCGACCCGGTGGCGATGCAGCGCATCAAGGACCTGGCCGAGCGCACCAAGATCGACCTGTCGGCGCGGGCCGAGGTCCCCTTCAGCATCCCGTTCATCACGATGACGCCGCAGGGCATGCCCCTGAACATCGAGATGACCTACACCCGCAAGACGCTGGAGAAGCTGACGGTCGGGCTCATCGACCGCTCGCTGAAGATCGTCGCGCAGGTGCTGGTGGACTCGGGGCTCTCCTCCGCGCAGATCCAGGAGGTGATGCTGGTGGGCGGCCAGACGCGCATGCCGCTGGTCCAGGACCGGCTCTCCAAGTTCTTCGGGCGGCCGCCGTCGAAGGGCGTGAACCCGGACGAGGCGGTGGCCATCGGCGCGGCGCTGTACGCGAACTCGCTGGAGGACAACTCCAACCTCAAGCTGCAGCTGCTCGACGTCATCCCCATGGCCATCGGCCTGGAGAAGGCGGGCGGCGACTTCCACGTCGTCTTCCCGCGCAACGCGGCCATCCCCAACGCGAAGCAGCTGGTGGCCACCACGTCGTTCGACCGCCAGGAGTCGCTGGCGATGCGCATCTACCAGGGCGACTCGCCCAAGGCGAAGGAGAACGAGCTGCTCGGCGAGTTCACCTTTTCCGGCATCCGACCCGACAAGGCCGGGGCGGTCCAGGTGGAGGTGACCTTCGACGTGAACGTCGAGGGCATCCTCACCATGAGCGCACGCGACACCGACACGGGCAAGGAGATGAAGACCACGGTCCGCGTCACGCAGAGCTGACCGACGGTCTCCAGTCGCACACGACCGCTGGGGGCCTCCCCAGCGGTCTTTCTCTGTCTGCCTTCCCAAGGTCTACACTCGGACCTCCCCCTCCTGGGGGCGGGTTTGCGTTATCTCGGGGGATAGAAGTGCCGATGTACCCCCCGAGAAAGGAGTCTCCACCTTGGCAAAGCTCTGCCCTCGGGCGATGGCCGTCGGATTGGGTCTCGTCCTGGCCTTCGGGTCGGTGCCTGCATGGGCGGCCTCGCTGGTCTTGGACCAGGAGCCCATCGTGCTCGGCCGCGTGGAGTCGGTGGGGGTCACCGTCCGGGTCGAGGAGCCGCCCGGGACCGAGGGGCTGCCACTGCGGCTCTCGGTGAACGTGGGCAGCTTCGGCGAGGTGACGCGCGTCGAGCCCGGGGTCTACAAGGCGCAGTACACGCCGCCGACGACGCGCTTTCCCCAGGTGGCGCTGGTCGCGGCCTGGCGCGAGACCGGCCCCGAGGCGCCCATCGACTTCCTGCGCATCCCCCTGCACGGGACGACGAAGATCGACACGGTGGCCATCCCCGGCTCGGAGGTGAAGGTGGTGGTCGGCGCCTCCGAGTTCGGCCCGGTGGCGGTGAGCCCTCGCGGCCAGGCCTCCGTGCCCGTGGACGTCCCGCCGGGCGTGCCCGAGGCCATCATCCTCATCAAGGACCGGTCGGGCGCGACCATCCGTCGCAGCGCCGCAGTGCAGGTGCCGCCGTACAACCGGCTCACGGTGGCGCTGGTGCCACACGCGGTGCTGGCCAACGGCGAGGACTGGGTGCGCGTCGAGGTGTTCTACGACTCGCCCACCCCGGTCGCGCCGCAGAAGGTGACCCTGACACCGTCCGAGGGCACGGCGACGCTGCTGCGGACCGCCCCGCGCCGGTACGTCTACAAGTACGTGGCCCCGGCCGGCAGCCTGTCGAAGGAGGTCACCTTCCAGGTCGCGGTGGAGGGCGACCCGGCGGCCAGGAGCCAGGCCGCGGTCGCGCTGGGCATGCCGCCCCCGGCCGAGGTGGTGATCACGCCACCGGCGAAGCCCATCTACTGCGACGGCAAGGCCTGGGCGCCGGTGCAGGTCCGGGTCTTCGACTCGCGCCGCCTCGGCCTCCCGCACCAGCACGTGGAGGTGATGGCCAACGGGCAGCTGGTGAAGGAGGTCGAGTACAAGGGCAGCGGGGTGTACGAGGCCCGGCTGGTGGCCCCGGCCACCTACCCCGAGGGCGGGCTCATCCGGCTCGCGGCCACGGTGATCAAGCCGGACGGCCAGGGCGTGACCAGCACCGCGAACTACCGCGTCCTCGCCGTCCCCCTGCCCTCCTCCATCCGCGGGCAGGTCTCGCCCCAGCCGCTGGAG
>CAZAIE010000454.1:0-6244 GCA_964485035.1 uncultured Myxococcaceae bacterium
CTGGCACACCGTGTCGTGGTCGCGGAGGTGGTCGAAGTCCAGGGCGAGCCGATTCCCCTCCCCGAGCGCCGCCTGCCCATCGGCGCGGCGCCGCTGCGCCCGGAGCAGCTGGTGCGCCTGAAGATCGCACGGACGCTCTTCGGACCCGAGTCGGCGGAGCTGACCGCGCGCAAGCCCGCGGCCGGGTACGTGCTCGTCGCGGGGGTCACCGGCCCGTTCCTGCTCGACGGCGCGCAGCCGACGCCGACCATCCTCGGGCGCTACGGCCCCGACACCTACCCGCTCGCCGCGCTGGAGCGGGCGCTCTCTTCCCGGAGGGACTGAAGATGCCCAACGTCAACGACCTCAAGTTCCGCAGGACCGCCACCCGCCTGGTGGTCGAGGGCACCGCCGCGCCGGGGACGAAGGTGAAGCTCGAGAACCTCTCGGTCGCGCCCTTCAAGACCGACTGGAAGAAGGACGCCTTCGCCACCGCCGGGAAGGACGGCCGCTTCCGGGTGACCATCAAGGGCGGCGTCGAGGGCGACCAGGTGCGGCTCAGCGCCGGCGGGACCAGCCAGGTCCTCACGGTGGCCACGGGCGGCAAGGACACGCGCCGCGCCGAGTTCAACGTGCAGACGCTGCGGCTGGCCGCCTCCGGCGTCGAGGGCAGCTACGCCTTCACCAGCGTCAGCCGCAACCCCACGGTGGGCGAACCCGGCGAGCGGGTGAAGCTGACCAACCGCCGCACCGGCCAGAGCCAGACGGTGGTCCTCGACGAGCAGGGCCTGTTCCCCGCCGGGGTCCGCGTCGGCGGCCAGCCCGGCGACGTCATCACCTTCGCCACCACCGACGGGCGCAACAACGCGGACTTCACCAACGACTGCGGCAGCGTGATCATCCCCGCGCCGCGCAACGCCGCCTCCCTCAAGGTGCCCTTCGAGCCGCCGGCGATGCTGGAGGACCAGGCCAAGGTGAAGCCGGCGAAGCTCTCCGGCTCGCTCTTCCTGAACGGCGCCTCGGTCACCGACGCGCAGCAGGGCGGGGTCGGCGACTGCTTCCTCGTCTCCAGCGCCGCGGCCATCGCCCAGATGCGGCCCGACGCGCTGGAGAAGATGATCCGCGACAACGGCGACGGGACCTTCACCGTCACCTTCAAGCGCTTCGACGCCCAGGCCCGCGGCTACGTGGACGACGCGGTCACAGTGACGAGCACCTTCCCCACGCAGTACGGCCAGGCCTACTACGGCGGATCGACCCAGCGCGGCGAGCTGTGGTTCTCAGTGCTGGAGAAGGCCTACGCGTCGTGGAAGGGCGGCTACGACGCCATCCAGTCCGGCTACCCCTACGAGATCTACGAGGCGTGCCTGGGCAAGCCCGGCAAGCACTTCGACACCCGCGTGGACGACGCCAAGAAGGTCTACGAGGCCATCCAGGCCGCGGTCGCGAAGAAGCAGCCGATGGTCGCCTGGACCTGCCCCGACAGCACCGAGAAGCCCTTCGCCGGGACCGGCCTCGTCGGCGACCACGCCTACACGCTGATGGGCGTCGAGGAGCGCGGCGGGGAGAAGTTCGTCCAGCTGCGCAACCCGTGGGCGTGCACCGAGCCCTCGGGCGACGGCCGCGACGACGGCGTGTTCAGCATCCCCCTCTCGACCTTCGCCAAGTACTACGACGGCGTGGGCATCGCGCAGTAGGCGTCGCGAGCCGGACCCAACGACGAGCCCGGCTCCGAGGACGGAGCCGGGCTCGTTTCACTTCAAGGGAAACCGGCGACTACTAGCCGCAGTAGCCCAGGCCGCTCCCCAGGTCGTTGCACGCCCCGGTCGCGCAAGCAGGAACCCCGCTCGTCGACCCGCAGTACTGCAGGCACGTGCCCCCTCCGGAACCGTCATCGAAGCAGTCGAAGCCGGCCTTGCAGTTCGCGGAGGAGGTGCAGGTCGCGCCCTGGCCACCGGTCCCCGCGGCGGAGCAGAAGTACCCGGCGCTGGTCCAGAAGCAGCCCTTCCCTGCCCCGCAGGTGTTCGCCGCGAGGGGATTGCACGCCGTGGCGGTGACACAGTTGCCGCCCTGGCACTCCGTCCCGGCCGCGCAGCAGCGGGCGCCGCACTGCCTGGTCGCGGGGCAGCCGGCGCAGACACCGAAGTCCGGGTCCAGATTGATGCAGTAGGTCCCCGCGTTGCACACCGGGCTCTGGTAGTTGCAGAGCTGGTAGCAGTTCTTGGAGGTGCCGTCGGAGAAGCACCCCGCCCCGCGCACGCACGCGCTGTAGGTCGAGCAGGTGGCCCCGAGGCTGCCGGTCCCGGTGGTCGCGCAGGTGTTGTTCCATTCGTCGTCGGGGTAGCACGACTGCCCGGCGCTGCAGCCGGCCTGCGGGAAGAGGGTGCACGGACCGGATGCGACGCAGGCGCCGTTCTGGCAGGTCTGGCCGGCGCCGCAGCACGTCGAGCCGCACACCGGGCCGGCGCTGCAGGTCACGCAGGCGTTGTTCTGGCAGACCTGGCTCGACGACTGGCAGCAGCTCGCGCCGCAGGCGAAGGTCCCCGCGCCGCACTGGCTCACGCAGGCGCCGTTGTGGCAGACCTGCCCCGCGCCGCAGCACGTCGAGCCACACACCGGACCGGCGCTGCAGGTCACGCAGGCGTTGTTCTGGCAGATCTGGCTCGACGACTGGCAGCAGCTCGCGCCGCACGCGAACGTCCCCGCGCCGCAGGCGCTCACGCAGGCGCCGTTCTGGCAGGTCTGGGTGGAGTTCTGACAGCAGGCCGCGCCGCACGCGAACGTTCCCGCACCGCACTGGGCCACGCACGCTCCGTTGCTGCAGACCTGGCCCGCGCCACAGCAGGTGGTGCCGCACACCGGACCGGCGCTGCAGGTCACGCAGGCGTTGTTCTGGCAGATCTGGTTGGACGACTGGCAGCAGCTCGCGCCGCAAGCAAAGGTCCCGGAGGCACACGCACTGACGCAGGCGCCGTTCTGGCAGGTCTGGCCCACGCCGCAGCAGGTCGACCCGCACACCGGACCGGCGCTGCAGGTCACGCAGGCGTTGTTCTGGCAGACCTGGCTCGACGACTGGCAGCAGCTCGCGCCGCACGCGAAGGTCCCCGCGCCACAGGCGCTCACGCAGGCACCGTTCTGGCAGGTCTGGCCCGCGCCGCAGCAGGTCGACCCGCACTTCGGCCCGGCGCTGCAGGTCACGCAGGAGCCCTCCGCGCAGATCTGCGTGGCCGTGGCGCAGCAGCTCGTCCCATCACAGGAGAACGTCCCGGTGCCGCAGGGGACTGCACAGGCGCCACTCTGGCAGGTCTGGCCCGACGGGCAGCACTCGGCGCCGCAGGGCGTGGTCGGCGGCGTGCAGGTCGCGTTGTCCTCGCAGAAGCCCAGGCTCTTGCAGGTCTGGTCCGCGTCGCAGCAGACGGGACCACAGACCGTGGCCGGCGGGGTGCAGGTGGCGTTGTCCACGCACGCGCCGCTCACGCAGCTCTGGGTCGCGCTGCAGCAGCTCGAACCGCAGATCGTCGAGGGGGCTGGGCACTTGTCCACGCAGGCGCCCCCCACGCAGTTCTGGGCGCTCGTACAGCAGTTCGCGCCGCAGGTGGTCGTCGGCGGGGTGCAGGTCGCGTTGTTCACGCACGCACCGTTCACGCAGGTCTGCGAGGTGGTGCAGCAGTTCGCGCCGCACGCGATCGTCGGCGGGGTGCAGGTCGCGTTGTTCACGCACACCCCGTTGGCGCAGGTCTGGTTGGTGGTGCAGCAGTTCGCTCCGCACGCCGTGGCCGGAGCGGTGCAGGACGTGTTCTCCACGCACGAGCCGCTGACGCAGGCCTGGGTCGAGGTGCAGCAGTTGGCACCGCAGGTCGTCGTCGGCGACTGGCAGGTGGCGTTGTTCACGCACACGCCGTTGGCGCAGCTCTGCACGTTGTTGCAGCAGACGGGGCCGCAGGGAGAGCCGGGCGGGACACAGCTCGTGTTGGCCACACAGACGCCGCCGGAGCAGGTCTGGGACGCGGTGCAGCAGGTGGCACCGCAGGGCGAGTGGCCGGTGGCGCAAGAGACGTTGGCGACGCAGGTCCCGTTGACGGAGCAGGTCTGGTTGGCGGCGCAGCACGACGGACCGCACGACCGCTCGTTCGGCTTGCAGGCGACGTTCGCCTCGCAACGACCGCGGATGCAGCTCTGGTCGGCGTTGCAGCAGCCGGTGCCACACACCCGCTGGTCGGCCTTGCAGACCACCGCGAGGCACTTGTCGTTGCTGCAGTACTTCCCAGCAGGGCAGCTGCCGCACGAGTTGCCGCAGGGGTCCTCGCCGCACTCCTGGTCGGCAGCGCACTCGCACTTGATGCACTTGCCGTTGAGACAGGTCTCGTTCTCGTTGTTGCCGCAACAGCCGGCACCGCACTTGTGCGTCGAGGAACATCCGGCGTCGGGAATCGCCACACCGGCGTCGATCTCGGGGACGGGGGTCGAACCGCAAGCCGCCAGGAAGGCGAGCGTCACGGTCAGAGCGATGCGCATCAAGGGTTTCATCGTTGTTCCTCTCGGGTGCTCAGCCGGCCCGGCGGGCGAGAAAGGCGGCACTCTAGCACCACCGTGTGATGAGGTTCCCCTCCGGAGGGGCGAGCGGGAATCCGCGTCGAACCGCCGCCCCGCGTCCGCTGGCCGCACAGCAAGTCGTCCGAATTTCAGTCATCACACCCCAGACACGGCTCCTTTCCAGACAGGCGCCTGAACTTCGGACACACTCCTCTCTCGGACCGCAATATGTCGACAACTCAAGACTTTGTCCAAGATGCGACTTCTGACCCCAGGGGGCGCGTAAAGAAACACTACAGGTACGCCTCTTGCTTTACCCGGCGCACCTTCGCTTCTTCGAGAGCCCACCATGCGCGCCATCCTTCGAATCCTCGTTGCCTCCCTCCTCGCCGCTGGCTGCACCGGCGAGGCCCTGCTGAACGAGCCCACCCTCCAAGAGAGCGAGGCGACCCGGGCCATCTCCTACGACACCAGCCGCCCGCACGGGATCATGCGGCCCGACAGCGCGGCGCTGAAGGACGGCCAGACGGCGCACCGGGCGCTCCCGCAGGCGGCCATCGACACCAACGTGAACAAGTTCCTGCGCGCAGCGCTGACCGCCGGCGTCCCGACCTCCGTCAACCTGATGCCCTACCTGAGCTACCCGCAATCCCAGCGCGAGCAGGGCAACTGCGGCGACTGCTGGGTCTGGGGCTCCACCGCGGTCGCGGAGATCAACCTCGGGGTGCAGGGAGAGAAGGACGCGCTCTCGGTGCAGTACTTCAACTCCGCCTACACCGCCGACTTCGCGTGCTGCGGCGGGTACATGACCACCTTCGCCAGCTGGTATGCCTCGAAGAAGGCCTTCGTGCCGCTCTCGAACAGCTACGCGACCTTCGCCGATGCGAACACCACCTGCGAGGCCGGCAAGAGCTCAGTCGCGGCCTCGAAGATCCCCACGACCGGCGCCCACAAGCTGACCTCGCTGAAGGCGGTGAGCATCGCCACCACCGGCGTCGGGCAGGCCACGGCAATCGAGAACATCAAGAACGTGCTGCGGCAGAACAAGGCGGTGGCCTACAGCTACTACCTGCCCACCGACCCCGCCTGGACCAACTTCTACAGCTACTGGGACAACCAGTCCGAGACCGCGCTGTGGAACCCCGACACCTACAGCGGCAAGGCGTGGAACAACGGCGGCGGCCACCTGGTGGCGATCATCGGGTACGACGACTCGGACTCGAACTCCGCCAACCACTACTGGATCGCCCTGAACAGCTGGGGTGTCACCAGCAAGCGCCCGGGGGGCACCTTCCGGCTGGCCCAGAAGATCAACTACGACTCCTACTTCACCGACAACGGCTACAAGTACGACTCGCACATCTTCGAGACCATGGAGATCACCTGGCCGGCGACCAGCCCCCTGGCGATCACCACCCAGCCGCAGGCGGTCACCGTGGCCTCTGGCCAGCCGGTCCTCTTCCAGGTAACCGTCGGCGGCGGCACGCAGCCCTACTCCTACCAGTGGCGCAAGAACGGCTCGGCCATCGCCGGCGCGACCGCGGCCTCGTACTCGCTCTCCGCCGCGGCGACCAACGACCAGGGCTCGTACGACGTGGTGATCAAGGACGCCTCGCAGGCCACCGTGACCAGCAAGTCCGTGGCGCTCACCGTGACCTCGTGCGTCCCGGCGTGCAGCGGCAAGACCTGCGGCAGCGACGGCTGCGGCGGCTCCTGCGGCACCTGCAACGCC
>CAZAIE010000455.1:0-6244 GCA_964485035.1 uncultured Myxococcaceae bacterium
CAACTTCTTCGCCTCCGCCTCGCGCGGCCGCCCCTCCCTCCCCGCCCAGCGCCGGCGCCCCATCGAGCTGCGCTACGGCGGCACGAACTACGAGTTCCGGGTCTCCACCCTCGAGCCCGGCGCCTTCCGGGTGCAGGTGGACGGCGGTCAGGTCGACGTGCGCCTCGAGCATGACGGGCCGTACGAGTCCCGCTTCTGCTACGACACGCCGCAGGGCGTGAAGCGACACCGCATCGTCAGCGTGCCGGCGGGCCTCGACCACCTGGTCGAGGTGGACGGCGCTTCCTACCGCGTCAGCCGCGACGCGGGCGGCCTGTTGCGCGCCCCGGCGCCGGGCCTGGTGCTCTTCCTCCACGTCGCCGAGGGTGCCCAGGTGAAGGCGGGCGACCGCCTCATGGGCCTGGAGGCGATGAAGATGGAGATGCCGGTCACCGCGCCCTTCGACGGGCGGGTGCGCAAGGTGCTGGTGGGCCAGGGCCTGCAGGTGGCCGCCGGCGACCCGCTGCTGGTGCTGGAGCCGGACGTGCAGGAGAAGGACGCCGGACAGCAGGCGCCGCGGCTCTCGTTCCCGCTCGAGCAGGGCCCCGACGAGAGCCCCTCGCGCGCCTTCCGCTCGACCCTGCGCGAGCTGCGCCGGCTGATGCTGGGCTTCGACATCGGCGAGGACCGGGTGGGGACGCTGCTCAAGCGCTGGAGCATGGCCTTCCCCGAGGCCCCGGCGCGGGTGAGCGGCGAGCCGGACACGGTCCACGCGCTGCCCCCCGACTACGAGGCGGTGCGCGAGCTGCTGGCGCTGTACCTCGACGTGGAGAGCCTCTTCTCCAAGCAGTACTCCGAGGTCAGCTCCACGATGCCTCGGCTGAGCTTCGAGCAGTACCTGCACATCTACCTGCGCGAGCACCGCTCCGAGGGCCGCGGCCTCCCCGAGGAGTTCCTGGCCACCCTCAAGGTGGCGCTGGCCCGCTACAAGGTCACCTCGCTGGCCGAGTCCGACCGCCTGCGCGACACGCTGATGTGGCTGCACCGCTCCCACCAGAAGCTGTCCACCAAGAACCGGGTGGTGGTCGCGGTGCTGCAGCGCTGCCTCGACCGCCCGGCCTGGCGCAGCGCGGTGCGCGAGCCCTCGTTCCGCGAGCTGCTCGACCGGCTGGTGGGCCTCACCCAGGAGTCGCACCCCGGCGTCTGCGAGGCGGCGCAGCAGGTGCGCTACGCGCTCTTCGAGGGGCGCGTGCTGGAGGAGCGGCGACGCGAGGCGCTGTGGCGCGTGGACGTCTCGCTGGAGAAGCTCCACGCCGACCCCCAGGCCCCCGACCGCGCCGCGCGCATCGCCGAGATCGTGGCGACGCCCTTCGCGCTGATGAGCCACCTCGCGCCGTACCTGGAGACGGGCGACGACGCGATGCGCGCGCTCATCCTCGAGATCATGGCGCGGCGGTTCTACCGGACCCAGACGCTCACCGAGCCCTGTCTGCTCACCGTGGACGGCCGGCTCCACCTGCTGGCCCGCTGCCAGAACGGCGAGAAGCAGGTCCACTCCGTCTCCACCTACGTTCCCTGGCCCGAGCTCGACCAGGCCATCGCCGGCATCGGCAACATCGCCGGCCAGCTCCCCGCGGACGCGCGCGTGGTGCTGGACCTGTACCTGAGCGTGGGCAACCCCCTGGAGGAGCAGGCCGCCGCGGCGGCCCTGGCCGAGCGCCTCGCCGGGCTGGGCGTCGACCCCCGCCTGGAGCGCGTCTGCGCGGCCGTGTACCACCCCTCGCAGCCGGTGGGGTACTTCACCTTCACCTCCCGCGACGGCCGCCTGGTCGAGGACGAGATGGTGCGGGGCTTCCACCCCACCACCGGCGAGCGGCTGGAGCTGTGGCGCCTGAAGGCCTTCAAGGTCAAGCGGGTGGCCACCTCGCAGGACCAGTACCTCTTCCACCTGCGCGCCCGCGAGAACGAGCGCGACGAGCGGTTCTTCGCGGTCACCGAGCTGCGCGAGCTGCACCCGGTGCGGGCCGCGACCGGCCACCTGGTGGCGCTGCCCGAGCTCGAGCACGCCATCCTCGAGGCCTTCCACGCCATCCGCGAGCAGCAGGCCCGCCGCGACGCGCGCCGGCGCCTGCACTGGAACCGCATCAACGTGGTCATCCGCCCGCCGCTGCTGGCGCGGCGCGAGGAGATCTACGAGATCGCCCGGCGGCTGCACCTCTCCGGCCGCGGGCTGGGCCTCGAGAAGATCACCCTGCGGCTGATGCTGCACGAGGACGCCAGCCAGGTGCCCCGGGACACGGTCATCTCGCTCTCGGACCGCACCGGCCACCGCCTGGAGATGCTGCTGGGCCAGCCCCACGGCGAGCCGCTGCGCATCCTCGACGACTACTCGCTCAAGCTCATCCGCGCCCGCGAGCGCCGCATCACCTACGTCTACGAGATCGTGAAGATGCTGGCGCCGCAGGAGCCCTCCGCCGACTTCCCCCGCGGGGAGTTCGAGGAGTACGACCTGGGCCAGAACGGCAGCTCCCACAAGCTCGGCTCGGTGAAGGGGCGCCCGCACGGCGAGAACCGCGCCAACGTGGTGGTGGGCCTGGTGAAGAACTTCACCGCCAAGCACCCCGAGGGCATGACCCGCGTGGCCATCATCGGCGACGGCACGCGGGAGATGGGCGCGCTGGCCGAGCCCGAGTGCCGGCGCATCATCGCCGCCATCGACCTCGCCGAGGAGCTGGGGGTGCCGCTGGAGTGGTTCCCCATCTCCTCGGGCGCGAAGATCGCCATGGACAGCGGCACCGAGAACCTCGACTGGACCGCCGCGGTGCTGCGCCGGATCATCGAGTTCACCCAGCAGGGCGGAGAGATCAACGTCGTGGTCGACGGCATCAACGTCGGCGCCCAGTCCTACTGGAACGCCGAGGCGACGATGCTCATGCACTGCCGCGGCTGCCTCATCATGACCCCGCGCGGGACGATGCTGCTCACCGGCAAGCGCGCCTTGGACTACTCCGGCGGCATCAGCGCCGAGGACAACCTGGGCATCGGCGGCTTCGAGCGCATCATGGGCCCCAACGGCCAGGCGCAGTACCACGCCCACGACCTCGACGAGGCCTGCCGCATCCTCTTGCGCTACTACGAGCACACCTACCGCGCACCCGGGGAGCCCTGCCCCAGGCGACGGCCGGTGGCCGACCCCGCCTCGCGAAACGTCTGCCTCATGCCCTATCAGGCCGGCGAGGGCTTCGAGACCATCGGCGAGCTGTGGGACGACGCGAAGAACCCCGGACGCAAGAAGCCCTTCGACGTGCGCGCGCTGCTGCGCTCGGTGGCGGACGACGCCACCACCCCGCTGGAGCGCTGGCCGGCGCAGCAGGACGCCGAGGTGGCGGTCATCTGGGACGCGCACCTGGGCGGCTGGCCGGTGTGCCTCATCGGCATCGAGAGCAAGCCCCTGCCGCGCATCGGCTACGTGCCCTCCGACGGCCCGGACTCCTGGTCCGGCGGGACGCTGTTCCCCATGGCCTCGAAGAAGGTCGCCCGCGCCATCAACTCCGCCTCGGGCAACCGGCCGGTGGTGGTGGTGGCCAACCTCTCCGGCTTCGACGGCTCGCCCGAGTCGCTGCGCCGGCTGCAGCTGGAGTACGGCGCGGAGATCGGCCGGTCCGTCGTGAACTTCAAGGGCCCGCTCGTCTTCTGCGTGGTGGCCCGCTACCACGGCGGCGCGTACGTCGTCTTCTCCAAGACCCTCAATCCTTCGATGAAGATCCTGGCGCTCAGCGGCTCGTACGCCTCGGTCATCGGCGGCGCGCCGGCGGCGGCGGTGGTCTTCCCCGAGGAGGCCCGCGCCGCGGCGTTGAAGGACCCGCGCGTGCAGGAGATGGAGAAGCGGCTCAAGGGCGGCGGCTCGCCCAAGCCCCAGCTCCACCAGGAGTACGACGACCTCTTCGCCCGCGTCCTCACCGAGAAGCAGCGGGAGATCGCCGAGCGCTTCGACTCCATCCACTCCGTCCAGCGCGCGCTCAAGGTGGGCTCGCTCGACGCCATCGTGGAGCCCTCGTCGCTGCGGCCCGCGCTCATCGAGGCGGTCGAGGAGGGTCTCGCGAAGCTCGGGGGCGCCCCGGCCGAGGCCGCGGCGACGGCGGCGGCACAGCCCACGGCGCGCAACTGAGGCGGGGAATGGGGAGGAGCAGCTGACGGTCCCGTGAAGCGAGGTCCCAAGATGGCGCCGCTCCTCCTGCTCCTCGCCGTCGCCAGCGCCAGCCCGGACCTTGCCCTGGTGGACGAGGTCACGGGCCCCGCTGGCTGCGCGCGCCGTCTGGTCGGCAGCGCGGATCATCCGTTCGTCGAGGCGCAGATCGCCTGCGACACCTTCCTCGCCCTGGCCCTGGTCGGCGAGGCGCTGGACGGCCGCCTCCCGGTGGCGCAGGCGGTCCCCGCCGTCCGGCGGCTGCTCGCCGACGCGCAGGGCCGCGGCGCGGCGCCCTTTGCGAAGAGCCCGAAGAGCGTCCTGCGGCGAGGCTACGAGCTGCTGCTCTACACCGGGCTCGCGCGGCTGGGAGGACTGAGCTCCGACGAGGGACTCGCGTACGACCGCCTCGCACGGGAGATCGCGAGCGACGTCGATGCCGCCTCGCCTGCCTTCGTCGAGAGCTTCCGCAAGCAGTACTGGCCTTGCGACTCCGCGCCTGCGGCCGCGGCCCTCTTGCTGCACGGCGCGCTGAGGAACGACCCCCTGACCCGCGGCTCGGGGGAGAAGCTGGTGCGGCGCCTGGAGGCGCTCCGCAGCACGCCCGCCGGCTTCGTGACCCGCGTCGACGGCGCCGGCCGCCCAATCGAGCCCACGCCACGCGGGACGGTGATGGCTTGGACGGCGGGCTTCCTCGCGCTCGCCGCCGTCCCCGAGGCGCGAGCCTTCGCCGATGACTTGTTCACCCGCTTCTGTGGCCGTGACGTGCGCATCGCCGGGCTGGTCGCGCCTGCCTCGTGCAGGGAGTGGCCTCGGGGAATGGACCGCAAGGCCGACGCCGTGAGCGGCCCCATCCTCGAGGGTCAAGGCACGGGGGCCTCGGCGCTGGCCATCGCTGCCCTACGCGCCACGGGACGGACCGAAGACGCCGACCGGCTGACTCGCCTCTCGGAGCTCGCGGGGCCAGCGCTGGCGCTCCTGGGACGTCCGGTGAAGCAGGGACCGCTCGAGCGCAGCATCCTGCGATGGGGAGCCGCGGCGAGATCCTGGGCTCCAGAAGCCGCTCCCGACGTCCGTCGAGGCGCAGATATTCCAAAGCAATAACATCAGCTTACACGCCTTCCGGGAAGGCCCACTCCAGGGCCTGCGTGGCCCGCCTGGGCCCTCTGGAAGGCCCAGCGATATTGAAATACCGCCCCCCTCCCCAAGTCCCTCAGGCGTGGCTCCTGGCGGCCCTGGCGGGCTTTCGGGCCGATTTCTGGTCCAGGGCGGCGCCTCCAACGGCGCTTGTGCGCTCCGTCACGCGGTCCCGTCCCCGACTGTGGCACTGCGCCACCGCTACCCGGCAGCGCGCGCGTGCGCTGGCTCGGTCTCCCTCGTGGCCCTGAATGTGCTGGGGATCGCGGGCTTGCCTCGATGCAGCCCTGGCACGCGAACTGGAGCGCATGTTCATCAGGGAGGCGTGCTTGACGCCTCCCCTGGTGACGGACTGGGTGCTCGCCGATCACGGTGCGATCTGGGTCGCAGGTGCTCTCGGGGTCGCCCTCCTTGCCGGCGAGATCCGGTGGTGGTCGGCCGTCGCGGTCGGCTGTTTCAACGTTGCGCTGTTGGCCTTCGCGCTCGTCTCCGCCAGAGCAGCGACGTGCCTTTCCTCACGGACCTCTGTCTCGACGACTGCAGGCGCTGCCGGGAAGACCTCGAGCCGCTTCCGATCCGCCTCTGCGGGTGTGCGGCACATTCCTGCCGCCCTGCGCCACGGGGTCGTCTCCCGGTTTGGAGGTGGCCGATGGCGGAAGGTGAACCCACGAGTCGCTACGCATCGCAGTGCGTTCGAGGACTTCTCCTCGCGTCGGTGCTTCCCGCGGGGGCTGCGGTCTACGCGAGCCGGGTGGTTGCCGAGGGGCGATACCTTGGGCCAGCGGCAGCGGCGCGCGCCACATGCGGTTTCCTGGTGAGCGCGCTCTCCAACACGCCGAAGCTGAGACTCTGCAGCGGTATCGGCGCTGCGCTGTTGCTCGGCCTCTTGTCTGGCGTCAACTACTCTTCCCCATCAGCGACAACTATTTCTCCCCATCCCGG
>CAZAIE010000456.1:0-6235 GCA_964485035.1 uncultured Myxococcaceae bacterium
GTCTCGTGGGCTCGGAGATGTGTATAAGAGACAGCTGCTCGACGACGCGCGGCTGCGCAAGCCGGCGCTCGCCCCGGTCCGCGACTACGTGCACGGCGGCGGCGACTCTCCCGACGCGCTGGACCTGCGCCGCGTGCAGCTCGCCCTGGAGCTCGCGCGGCTGTTCGAGGAGTACGGCTACTCGCGCGCGGAGATGCTGGCCGCCTGGCTCGAGCGCCCCGAGCAGCCCAACGTGCCCGCGGGGCGCTGGTCGGCGCTCGAGGCCTGGCAGCGCGCCGTCTTCCGCGAGGTGTTCGGCCCCCAAGGGATCCTCGCTGCTCGCGCCGGTGACTCGGGCCAGCGCTTCCTCTCTCTCCCGGACCTGCTCCACCGCCTGCCCCGCGAGCCGCTCACGCCCGGGCGCCCCGTCTTCCTCTTCGGCGTCTCCTACGTCGCGAACCTCTTCCAGCGCGTGCTGGCCCACGTCGCTCAGCGCGGCGAGCTGTTCGTCTACACCCTGAACCCCTGCCTCGAGTTCTGGGAGGACCTGCTCTCGGGCCGCGAGGTCGCCGCGCGCGCGCGTCTCCCGCACCGCGGGACCCGGGTGGACGAGCAGGCGCTGGTGACCGAGGAGGATCCCTTCCACCTCAAGGCCTCCGGCGACACGCCTGCGCTGGTGCTGTGGGGCCGGCCCGGGCGCGAGAACGTGCGGCTGCTGGACCAGCTCTCCCAGTGCGACTTCCACGCCGCCTTCGAGGACCCGCTCGACACGCAGCAGTCGCTCCTGGCCTGGCTGCAGCACGACATCCTGGTCCGCGAGCCCGAGCGCTTGGCGCCGGACCCCGCCTTCGACTTCAAGGGCGATCGCAGCGTCCGCCTGCTGGCCTGCCCCGGTGTCCGGCGCGAGGCCGAGGCGGTGGTCACCGAGATCTGGTCGCTGGTGCGGCAGGCCGACGCCGCGGGGACGCCGCTGCGCTTCAGCGACCTCGCGGTGCTGGTGGCCGGCCACGCCCCCGAGAGCCACTTCGCCCACCTCGCCTCGGCCTTCGAGGAGCGGGGCTTCGAGCTGCCCTACACGCTGGAGGCAGAGGCGCTCGCGTCCCAGGCCCCGGCGGTGGAGGTGGCCCGGCTGCTGCTCGAGCTCCCGTTCGGTCGCTTCACGCGCGCCGAGGTGCTGCGCATCGCCAGCCACCCCGCGGTCGCCGGCCGTTTCGACGCCGAGCGCGCCGAGTGGTCGCGCTGGTGCGAGGAGCTGGGCATCTTCCACGGCGCCGACCGCTCCGACCACGAGGGCACCTACCTCGAGGACGATCTCCACAACTGGGACCAGGGGCTGCGGCGGCTGGCCCTGGGCGCGGTGATGACCGGCGCGCGCAGCAACGACCCGCGCGCCTTCGAGCTCGCGGACCAGCGCTACCTCCCGGGCGAGCTCTCCGCGGCCAGCGAGGGCAGCGCCGCGGCGTTCGGCCGCCTCGCGCGCTCGCTCATCCACGACGCCCGCTTCGCCCGGCAGCAGCGCCTCGCGCTCCCGGACTGGGCGGACTTCTTCGCGCGCATGGTCTCGACCTACGTCGTCGCCCGAGGCGATCGCGAGCAGCGGGAGCTGGACCGCTGCCTCGAGGCCCTGCGCCGGGTGGGCGAGCAGGACCTCGGCGGGCAGCGGATCTCGTGTCGGGTGGCGGCGGAGCTGGCCAAGGTGGCGCTCTCGACGCTCACGCGCTCGCGCGGCCGCAAGGGCGACGAGGGCGTGGTGGTCTCCACGCTGCAGCCCATGCGCGCGCTGCCCTTCAAGGTGGTGTTCGTGGTCGGGCTCTCCGAGGGGGGCTTCCCCGCGGCGGTGCGCAAGAGCGAGCTGGACCTGCGGGGGGCGCAGCTGCGCGCGGGCGACGTCAGCCCCCGGGAGCAGGACCAGTACATGTTCCTGGAGACGCTGCTCTGCGCGCGCGAGCGGCTCTACCTCTCGTACGTTGCGCGGCACGAGCTCACGGGCGAGCCGCTCTCTCCCTCGCCGGTGGTGGTGGAGCTCTTGCGGATGCTGGAGCGCGGCTACCTGCCGAAGGCGGCAGAGGTGCTGACGCAGCGAGTCCCATTGCGCCGCTTCGAGGCGTCCGCTGCGCCCGGCGGCGTCGTGGCCCCGGAGGCGGGCGCGGAGGCCCAGGTGCTGGCGCTGCGCCGGAAGCTGGGAACGGAGCGGCTGGACCGCAAGGCGCTTCGGGCCCGGCTGCCCGAGGAGCTGGCCGCGCGCGCCGAGGAGTTCCTGCGCTTCGCACCTCCGCCGCGGCTCACGCGCACCTTCGACCCGCAGACGCCGCTGCGGGTGCGGCTGGGCGACCTGCGGCGGTTCCTGGAGTGCCCGCTGCAGGGCGCCGCCCGGTTCCTGCTGAGGCTGGAGGACGACGCCCCGGACGCGGCGCTGGTCGAGGACGAGCCGTTCGAGGGCAACCGCGGCGCGCACCTCGCGGGCCAGCGGCAGGTCTTCCTGGAGTGGCTGCGCCACAAGGGCGCGCGGACCTTCGAGGACCTCCTGGACGAGTGGGCGCGGCCGCGCATCGCCTCGGGCGGGCTGCCCGCGGGCATCCTCTGGCAGGTGGAGCGGCCGGCGCTGCTGGTGGGGCCGCAGGCGTGGGAGGGGCTGCTGCGCGAGGTGGACGTGGAGCTGCCCCAGGTCCTCGTCCATGGCTTCGGCGCGGCGTACGAGCACGAGCGCGTGGACGAGCGCCACGACCCGCTCCGGCTCGCGGCGTCCGTCCGGGGTCAGCAGGTCCCGGTGGAGCTGGTGGGCACGACCGGCCCCGTCTTCTCCGACGGCGCCGGCGAGCTGGCGCTCTTCCAGCGCACCCCCAACGGCTCCGGCTGGCTGGAGACGGCGCGGCGCGAGCAGGAGACGCTGGGAGCGTTCCTGGACCACCTGGCGTTCAGCGCGGCTGGGCTGCGCCGCGATGGCTTCCAGTCCGCGAATCTCTACGACTACGGCGACAAGGCGCTCGCTGCGCGGCGGCTCTTCGCCCCGGTGGGGCCGGAGCGGGCCCGCGCCTTCCTGACGACCCTGGTGGAGGACCTGCTCGACCTGCGCGAGCAGCTCTTCCCGGCGGAGGCCGTCTTCGACTGGCGCAACGACCAGACCGAGGCCCCGCAGCGCAACCGCGACCCCAAGACCTTCGCGCAGGCGGTGGACGAGGTGCAGGCCAAGGGGCTGTTCGTCTCGCAGTACGGGCCCCTGCGCAACGCCGCGGACTTCCCGCCGCCGGGCGAGGACGACGCGCGCCGGCTCGCCGAGCGGCGCTTCGGCCTGTACTGGGAGCTGGTCTCGGACGCCCCCGAGGCGGGCGAGGAGGGCGAGGAATGAGCACCCTGCGCTACCGCCGCCCGGACATCCTCGGGCAGCTTCCTCCTGGGCATGCGGTGATCGAGGCCTCCGCCGGCACCGGCAAGACCTACACGCTCGAGCACCTGGTGGTGGAGCTGCTGCTCCAGGGCGTGCCCATCGGGAAGATCCTGGTGGTGACCTTCACCGAGAAGGCGGCCAACGAGCTGCGGACCCGGGTGCGCGCGCTGCTCGACCGGCTGCTCTCCTGCCGCGACGAGGACCGGGCCCCCGACTCCGTCCCCGACGCCGAGTGCTGGCTCTTGGGGCCGGCGGAGCGAGACCGGCTGGGGCACGCGCTGCGCGAGTACGACTCCGCGTCGATCAGCACCATCCACAGCTTCTGCCAGCAGATCCTCACGGAGAACGCCTTCGCCAACCACCGCCTCTTCCAGGAGGAGCTGGCCGACGGCCGGGAGCTGTTCGCGCAGGCCTTCGCGGACACGCTGCGCACGCGCTTCGCCACCGACCCGGAGCTGCGCGAGCACCTGGTGCTCTGGCGCGAGTCCGCGTCCATCGAGGAGCTGGAGGCGCTGCTCTGGCAGTGCTCGCAGCGTCAGGGCGAGGTGGTCCCGTCGTTCGATCGCGCGGGGGTCTTGGACCTCGCCCAGCGGCTCGGCCGTCGCTCCGAGGCCCTGGACAACCTCCGGCTGCTCAACGCCCGGACGCGCGAGCGCATGGGCGCCTCCGTCGAGGCCATCTGGGGAGCGCTGGAGTCGTTCAAGGCCGACGAGGGCGGGCTGGGCGGCTACCGCAAGCTGCGCGGGGTGTTCGCCGAGACGGGGACCAAGTCCATCCGCCGTGCGCTGGACTACGCGCTCAAGTGCTTCACCACCGGCGCCGAGAAGCACCCGTGCCTCTCGCGCTACCGCGACGGCCTTGCGGCCCTGCAGGCGGCCATTCCCGACCCCCGGGCGCTGGTGGCGGCGCGCTTCGTCACCGAGCTGCAGGCGGTGCTGGCCGAGCGCAAGAAGGGCCTGGGGCGCTTCGACTTCCAGGATCTCCTGACGCTGGTGGAGGAGTCGCTGCGCGGCCCGCGGGCGGAGGTGCTGCTGGGCGTGCTGCGCGAGCGCTTCAGCCACGCGCTCATCGACGAGTTCCAGGACACCGACGCGGTGCAGTGGAGCGTGTTCAAGCGCGTCTTCGCCGACTCGAAGGACCACCGGCTCTTCCTGGTCGGCGACCCCAAGCAGGCCATCTACGGGTTTCGCGGCGCGGACGTGCACACCTACCTCGAGGCGCGCCGGGAACTCTCGGGGCAGGGCGAGCCGGTGGCGCTCACGAAGAACTTCCGCTCCACCGCGGGGCTGGTGGACGCCTACAACCGGGTCTTCGAGGGCTTCTTCACTGGCGAGATCGGCTACCCCAACCCGGTGACGTGCGGCTGCCCGGAGCTCGCGTTCCAAGACCCTGGCGGGCTCGCGCCGATCCACGTCCTGGTCACTGGAACGAAGAACGTGGGCAAGCGTGCGGTCTATCCCAGGCTCGGCCCGGCCATCGCCCGAGAGATCCGCAGGCTGGTGGGGAAGGCGTCCTTCAAGGACAAGCTCCTCACGCACCGGGAGGTGTACGTGCTCGGCCGTGGCGCGGGCGACCTCGTCGAGGTCGCCGAGCATCTGCGCCAGGCCGGGGTGCCGTTTGCCTTCTACAAGCAGGAGGGGCTGTTCCAGAGCCGCGAGGCCCAGGCGCTGGAGGACCTGCTGGACGCCCTCTGCGACCCGCGGGATCGGGCGAAGCGGGTGCGGGCCTGGCTGACGCCCTTCTTCGGCGTGGCGCTGGAGGAGCTCGGCCGCGCCGGGGACGTGGCCGACGACGAGCCGCTGATGCGCCGGCTGCTCGACTGGAGCCGCCTCGCGGGAAAGCGGGAGTACGAGCGGCTCTTCACCGCGCTGCTGCAGGACTCTGGCCTCGTGCGCCGGCTCTTGCTCTTCGAGTCCGGGGAACGCTCGCTCACGAACTTCCTGCACCTGGTCGAGGTGCTGCGCGAGTCCTTCGGGGTGCGGCAGGCGCCCGCCGAGGAGCTGGTCCAGGGTCTGCGTTCCTGGCGCCAGGGGACGCGGCAGCCGCCGGGACAGAACGGCAACCTGCAGCGGCTGGAGACCGACCGGGACGCGGTCCAGCTCCTGACGATGCACATGTCCAAGGGGCTGGAGGCCCCGGTGGTGTTCCTGGTCGGTGGCTTCTTCCGCCCCGACAAGCAGGACCCGGTCCGCTCGCTGCACTGGCCGCCGCGGGGCTGGCCGCGCCGGCGCCTCAACCTGGTCGGCAACGTCCCGCGCGAGTACGTCGACCAGGCGCGGGTGGAGGCCGAGGAGGAGGACCAGCGGCTCCTCTACGTGGCCCTCACCCGCGCCAAGGGCCGGCTCTACCTGCCCTTCGCCGGCGAGAAGGCCTTCGGCGGGTTCCAGGCCGCGGAGAGGCTGAACGGCTGCTACCAGCGGGTGAACGCGCGGCTCCAGAGCATCCTCGCGCAGACGCCGGAGCGGCCGAAGCCCGGCGCGCTGTTCTCCTTCGAGATCCTCGGGCGCGAGCGGGTGGGCGTCCCCGGCGCGCCGGCCCCGCTCCCTCCGGGCGCGCTGGACGCTGGGCTGCTGCAGGCTCCGGCCGACCCCGGGCTCGACGCGCTGCGCTTGCGGCACGCGGGCTTCACCACCACGTCGTTCTCGGCGCTGCGCGGCCGGACCGGTCCCGTGGCCACGCCGGAGGAGGGCGCCGAGGAGAAGGCCGAGGCGCACGATCGCGCTCCCCCGGCCGAGGACGAGCTGCCCGGGGGCGCGATAGGCCGTGTGCAGCAGGCGCCAGGCGTGCGCGTGGTGCTGCTTCGAGACACCGAAGCGCCGGGCCCAGCCGGCGAAGAGGCGCCCCGCGTCGGGATCCTTCGCCAGCGCGTCG
>CAZAIE010000457.1:0-4587 GCA_964485035.1 uncultured Myxococcaceae bacterium
GGAAGAACCAGCCGGACTCCCCTTCCTCGGCCACGAACTTCTCCTGCACGCCGAAGGAGAGGAACACCGAGGCGCCCTTCACCGGCAGCGTGTAGGCGAGCTTGAAGTCGTAGAGCAGCATCCGGTCGTTCTCCGGATCCTGGTCGGTGACGGCGAGCTGGCGGTACTCGAAGACGGCGTCCAGGCGCACCGGGAGCTTCAGCCCGAACTGCTCGGTCAGGCGACCGGGCATCTTCTCGGAGACCTCGAGCTGGCTCGCGCTGCCGCCTTCTGCCGCGGGGCCCGCTTCGACGGTGGGGGCGGCGTCTTGGTGGACTGGATGGACTGGGTCGACTGGGTGGACTGGGTCGACGGACTGGGCGGGCGCAACGGGCGCCGCCTCCGGGGCGGGCTCGGGCACGGTCGCCGGAGCCGCCGCGGGCGCGGGTGCTTCCGGGGCCGCAGGCGCGGCCTCGGGCGCGGAGGCTACCGCTTCGGCCGGTCCTGCGGCCTCGGCGGCGTACCCCAGCGCTGGCGCCAGGAGCGCCAGCGCGATGATCCACGCGCGCTGCATGGTCAGTACCCCGAGAAGTTGTTGAAGTACTCGTAGTACGCCAGCAGCACCTTCAGGCCGTAGTTGTCCAGCGTCTCGTCGGCCGAGTGCAGGTCCTCGTTGTAGTCACGCATGTACTGGTAGCTCACCGGGCTGCGCGAGCGGCTCGCCACCAGGTGCCAGCCCCGGTCCGCGAGGTACGTGTACACGTACTCGCCACACGCGAGCTTGGTCGCGCCCTCGCACTCCGGGCCCACCAGCGTGAACGTCCCCGAGCTGTTGTCCGGGCTCACCGCCGCGTCCCACGCGGCCTCGCCGAACTCGGCCACGAACGCCGCCCGGGTGTCGTACCGGCGGATGGCGATGCGCTCCTTCAGCTCCACCGCGTCCACCAGGTTGGTGTTGGTCACCGACGCGAAGATCTCGAGCGCGTAGTACTTGAACCAGGGGAAGGTGTCGTAGTTCGCGCCCAGCATGTTGTCGAGCACGCGCTTGGACAGCGCCTCGTTCTTGGTCCCGAACGGCGCGTCGTACATGGACACGTACGTGTACACGTTGGGGTCGTAGTCGTAGACCTCCTGCAGGTCCACGAACGCGAACGTCGCGAACAGCTTGTCCACGATGATGCCCATGCGCAGCACGTCGCCGTAGTACGGGTCGTACTCGGTCTGGTAGTTCCGCGACGTCGCCGACTGGTTGAGGATGGCGTCGTAGAACGCGATGGTCATCGAGATGGCCGCGGTCACGTCGTTGGTGTAGTCCGCCGCGAGTTCGTTGTACTCGGGGTCGGTCTTCACCTTCCCGTCGAGCTGGTCGAGCCGCTTCAGGGTGTCCTGCACCCCGCCGCCGCCCCAGTCGAACAGCGCCAGGTACCACATGCGCTGCAGCGGGAAGGTGGCGTCGAACACCGAGCCGGCGTAGCTGCTGGTGTCCCAGAAGGTCCGGTAGGCGCGGCGGTTGCGGATGTCGTACAGCAGGTCGTACCGCTCGATGGCGTTGAGCACGATCTGCGCGGGGGTGATGCCCAGGTCGTGCTGGCGGCACAGGGGCGAGCGGTCGACGTGCTCGTCGGTGCAGTAGAGGAGGTCCTTCTTCATCTCCGCGGCCCGCACCGTCGGGGTCCCGTAGATCCACTTGAGCGCGGCCTCGTCGTACTGGCCCCACGCGCGCCGCGTCATCGCCTCCTCCTGCGACTTCACGTAGTCCATGACCGAGGAGCTGACCTCGTCCTCGTGCATGTGCGCCGCGTCGACCGAGCCGTAGAAGTTGTGGCGCAGGGACATGGTGTGGCCGAACTCGTGGATGGCCACGTGGAAGGTCACCGCCTCGATGATCCGCTCGCGGTAGACCGCGTCGGACTCGAACTTGCCGTTCACGCACTTGCGCGCGCTCGCGGCGATGGCGCTGATCGCGTCGTTGGCGTCGAAGGTGTACACGCACTTCTTCGACCGCAGCATGCTGTCCAGGCTCTGCAGGCGCTGGTGGCTCTTGCGCCAGTTCCGGAAGGAGTCGCGCAGCTGGGTCTGTCGCTCGATGCCCTCACGGCTGTAGGGGGCCGTCCCGGCGAAGGGGTTCTCGTTGTGCTGGATCTTCGAGAGCGTCTTCTGGAACTCCTGCTCGGTCTGCTTGTGCTGGAGGTACTCGGCCACCGGCAGCTCCGCGGTCCGGTAGACGTAGGCGTTGTAGAGCGGCTCCACGAAGCGCAGCTCGTCCATCAGCTTGCGGTGGTTGGCGAGGTAGTCCTCGCGCTTCTGGTGCGGGGCGGGGATGAAGTCGTCCACGGTCACGCCGTCGGCGAGCTGGGTGTCGGTCATCTCCATCACCCGCGCCATCTCCTGGAAGAGGCCGGTGGTGAAGCGCTTGCTCTGGTCGGCGGGCGCGGCGGTCTCGCCCTCCTTGCAGGAGATCTCCTCCCACTTCTTGCCCGGCTCCTTGGTCGGCGCACCATTGCGCTCCAGGTAGTCCTGGATGAGGAAGCGGTAGTAGTCCTGGCCGATGTTGTAGAGGTTCACGTTGGCGCTGAGGACCTCGCCCGTGCGCGGGTCGGAGCTCGAGGGGCCGTAGCCGAGCAGGCCGCGGGTCGAGTCGATGTCCTGGTGCCAGACCACGAAGCTGTAGCGCAGGTCGCCGAACTTCCGCTCCACGCCGTCGTGGTTGTAGTCCTTGAAGTCCACCGTGAACTTGGCGCCGGCGTCCGCGAGCAGCTTGTTGGTCTGCGCCTTGATGGTCTCGAACATCGGCTTGAACTTCTCGGGGAAGCCGGGGTGGAAGTAGTACACGACCGGCTCGGTCCGGTTCGGGTTCCAGCGCTGGATGAAGTTCTTGGCGGCGAGGATGCCCGTGGTCGAGTCGCGGAACATGCTCATCACCTGGAAGGCGCCGTACTTCTTGTTCACCGGGTCCTTCTCGGCGATGACCTCGGGGACGTAGCCGGTCGCGCCCGGGCGGTAGAACGAGAAGCGGTACTGCACCGTCGCGGTGCCCACGCCCGTGGCCAGGTTCACCATGTCGTAGCAGCCGCCGTTCACGGTGAGCATGTAGTTGGCTTCCAGCACGAAGGAGAGGTGCTGGTCCTCGGCGTCGTACTCGAACGAGTCGGGCACCGAGTTGGTCGAGAGCGGCCGCACGCAGTCGTGCAGGAACTCGCCGTAGTACCAGGCGATCTTGGTGATGGGGTCCACCGAGGTCTTCTCGAAGTCCACCTTGAACTTCTGGCGCTTCTGCCAGGGCTCCTCGGTGTTCTCCTCGAGGTAGTTGGTGCGCTCGCCGTCCAGGCTCTCACGCAGCTTCAGGTCCACGTGCTGCCCGGCGAACTCCATGATCACCCGCTCGGTGCTGGTGGCCAGGTCGTCGTTCTTGTCGTTCGGGTCGTCCTTCTGCAGCCGGCGCCCGTCCACGACCTGCAGCGCGTTCTCGTTGAACCGCAGCTTCACGTACTGGGTGTCGCTCTCCATGCCCGGGAAGGCGTAGTCGCCCGCGGGGTTGGGGGAGCTGGTCTTCACCACCGTGACCTTCATCAGCCAGCCGTCGTCCTTCGACCCGTCGATCTTCGGGTTGACGGCGGTGAGGTCGGCCTTCGAAAGGTACACGTTCTCGTCGCGCAGGCCGTTGCGGACGGGGCGGTGATCGACGCAGCCGGCGACCAGGGCGATGGCCAGAAGGGAGCTGAACTTGCGCATTCCGTTCCTCGAAAGGTGGTTCATGGCGTCCTCCGTCACTGCCACAGGGTGACCGCGGTGGCGCGGCCGTCCGAGGTGGAGAACGAGATCTTGTTGACCAACGAGGTCACGCTGAAGAGCACGTTGCCGTTCGCGGAGTAGTTGAAGACGATCTCGCACTGGCGGGCCGCGGCGGCCCCGTTGAGCAGCGTCCACTCCTCGATGGCCGCGCGCACGTCGTCGCCGAACCGCAGCGGCAGCCCCTCGCACAGCTCAATGGGGGTCTTGAAGTAGGACTCCGAGGCCGCGGCCACGGACTGCACCAGGCACCCGGCCGCGTCCTTGCACCCCTCCTCCCCGTTCCCCAGCCGCTGCTCGGCCACGTAGAACGTCAGTGCGGTCTCCTTGCCCAACAGCTTCACCTCGTGGGCGGGGACGAACTCCCAGCGCTCGCCGCGGAGCTGCTTCTTGAACCCGCCCTGGTCCTCGATGGAGGTCCCGGGAGTCTTGAAGTCCACCACCTTGCCGGTCACCTGGAGGCCGATGTCGAGCATCTTGAGCTGCCGGTCGTAGCCCTTCACCTGGATGCCCTCGCCGCCCAGGCCGATGGGGCCGGGGTCGCCCTCGGCGTCCTCGTAGAACGACAGGTCGATGCCGTAGTACGCCCGGGTCGGGTCGAGCCGGCTCACCAGCGCGTCGTACTGGTCGTCGAGGAGGCTCGCACCCTGCTCCAGGGTCACCGCGGTCACCGCGCCGTAGTTGAGCGAGTACTGCACGATGACCCGCACCGGGGCGGTCCCCTGCTTGAAGTGCGCCTCGCCGATGGACCAGCGACGGTCGTCGGTCGAGTAGAAGCCCTTGAAGGTCTCGGCCGCGTCGCTGCGCCCGCCGGTGAAG
>CAZAIE010000457.1:4597-6232 GCA_964485035.1 uncultured Myxococcaceae bacterium
GGCGAAGGTCGGGTGCAGCACCCGCGCCACCAGCTTCTTGTCGGCGGCGGAGAGCGTCTCGTACTCGCTGCGCAGCTCTGCGCCCACTTCGTCCAGCACGCTCGAGTCGTCGGAGGCGTTCAGCCCGCCGATGGGCGAGGGCGAGTTCGACAGCGAGGGGATGGACGCGCTCCAGGTCGCGAAGGGGTGGCCGGGGCTCGAGGCGACCAGGGCGTGCACCTTGGCCTCGATGCGGGTCTTGTAGTCCGCCGCCAGCTTCCGGGGCACGAACTCGGCCACCGGCGCGTTCAGGTCACGGTAGAAGCTCAGCGAGAAGGCCGTGTCGGTGTCGGCGGGGCGCTCGCCGTCCTTCAGCGGCACCAGCGGCGTCGCCCGGCGCAGGAAGCCCAGGGTCACGCCGTTGAAGTTCACGTCCACGGCGTCGCGCTGCGTGTAGACGTCGTAGCCCGCGCGCGCGAGCGTCCGGGTGTCGTCGGCGTCGATGCACGCCGTCTGGAAGTCCTTGAAGGTCTTGCCCGAGAGGTCGAGCACGCACCCCGGCTTGGACTCGCTGGTGATCTTCGGGGCGACCTTGCCCGCGTCCAGCAGGGCGATGGAGGTGCTGGTCTCGAACTTCGCGAGCTTCACCGGCTCCAGGTAGACCTCCTTCACGTGCCCGTCCGGATGGAAGTCGATGTAGATCCCCGAGTCCCGGAACACGACGAGAGTCTCCTGCGCCTGGGATTCATCCACGGCGGTGTAGATGACGCCGCAGATGTTGGTATCGAAGCAGTCCGGGGCGTCGGCCGGGAACTTCGCCGCACCGAAGAAGGTCTGGCGGACCATCCGGTACATCTCGTTGATGCGCGCATGGTTCAGCCAGGAGTTCGGCGAGCCCTCCTGGGTGTCGCTGGCCGCATACTGGTCCAGCTCCACCGCTCCCACCTTCAGGCGCTCCCGCATCTGGATGACCACGGCCACCTTGCTGTCGTCCTGTGCGGTGTACTCGCCCTCCAGCTTGCCCTTGTAGCCCTCGCCGGCCACCAGCATCTCGACGAGCTTCGTCTCCTCGTTGATGAAGGCGATGATCTCGTACGTCGGGCCCCAGGTGAGGGCATTGACGTAGACCTCGGGGTCGCAGAACTTCCCGTCCGAGGGGAGCCCGATGTAGTCGTTCGAGTGCATGGGGGTCCCGATGGCGCTCCACATGTTCAACCCACCCAGCCCGACATCCGGGATGATCGGCTTCGCGACCATGGCGTCGATCGTCTCGGTCTGCATGCGCTCGTCGCAGAAGCGGGCGCGCTCGACGTTGTCACCCTGGCCTGCGGTGTAGTCGTAGGTCGCCTCCCCGTCCTCGGTGTACGGCGCGTTGGGCGAGTAGCCGCTCTGCTGCGCGGGGTCGCCGGTGTTGGGAGTGAAGATCTGCTTCGGGCCGTCTTCGCAGGCCACGAGCAGGGCCAGCGCTGCTGCGCTCAACGGGAATGCTCGGCTCATCGAGCCCTCCAGAGTCATCGGGAATGTCGGGTACCCACCCACTGCGGTGCTGCGAAATGGCGCGCAACATCCAACGGCGCAGGGCCGTTGACAAGCATGAAGGAGGCCCCATAGCTCCGCTCTAAGGACCGGCGACGGGCAGCCCACGGCTGCGGAGGG
>CAZAIE010000458.1:0-5732 GCA_964485035.1 uncultured Myxococcaceae bacterium
GGGTGGGGCAGGGTGGTGCCGACCCTCAGCCCAGGCCCCGCGAGGCCAGCGCCAGGATCTGCTCGCGGCGCCCAGGAAGAGCGCGTCCACCCAACGACATCAGCGGAATCGGTGCCTCGGCGTGCAGCCCCGCGGCCTGCGCCCACGCCACGAGCTCGCGCTGGACCAGCGGGACGTCGAGCCTCACCGGATCGGGCAGACCCTTCGTGAGCGCCGCCACGAGCTGGACGCCCACCGCCCCAGAGCGCGCCACGATGGGCCCCGCGAAGAGCTGCGTGCCCACGCGGGTCACCATGCCGTAGCCGACCAGCCGGTCGTCCTTCCATGCACCGAGCCGGCGGATCGACTCTTCAGCCAGCCGCTGCAGCACCGGCGCTCTCGGTCCCCCGAACGACTCCTCGTCGAGCCGGCAGGCCGTCGCGAGGGCGCTGGCCTCGAGCGTCGCCAGCCGGGCAGGGCAGGCGTGCTCCACCTCGCGGACGGTGCCCGTGAACCGCGCGCAATCCTCCAGCGCCACGAACCCCAGCCGCTCGTAGAGCCCGCGGCCCTGGGCCGTCGCGTAGAGGAAGGTGGTGGCCGGCGCGGCGACGAGCGTCCGCTCCACCAGCCTTCGTCCCACGCCCTGGCGGCCCAGGTCCTTGCTCACGAGCACCATCGCCACCACGCCGACCGCGCCGAAGTCGAAGCGCAGGGCAGTGCCCACGAGCCCGTCCGTCGCGGTGAAGGCGCCCCAGCCAATCCCCGAGGCGAGCAGCAGCCTCCACCGCGCCTCGCCCACCTCCCAGCCATGCTCCAGGGCGAGCGCCTCGCAGCCTGCCACGTCCCTGGCCTGCAGCATCCGCAGCTCCATCGCGCCTCACCTCGCCAAAAGAACCGCGGCCTCCCCGGAGGACCGGAGAGGCCGCGCGTGAAACCAGGAAGCGGGGCTCGCGACTAGGCGCGGACCTCGGGCTTCTTCTCCTCCGCGGGGGCCTCGCCCTCGGGCTTGCCCTTGGCCGCGTCCGGGTGCTGGCAGCGGGGGCCGGCGGTGAGGAAGCAGCCGTAGCGCAGCCGCTCGTCGAGGCGGCAACTCCACACCAGCTCACCGTTGTGCACCGTCATGTCCGGGCAGCCGTCGCACATGTTGGCCGCGCCGTCGGCCATGAAGTCGATGGGCTGGATGATGGCGATGGACTGGAAGTACTGGCGCTGCGCGATCTTCCAGGGGGCGGTGACCAGGCCCTTGGCGTAGTTCAGCGCACCGGCGCGCAGGCTGGGGTCCACCAGCGCACCGCCGAAGAGCAGCGCCCGGCCCATCTTCAGTGCCGCGGGGTCGGAGTAGGCGACGTACTTGCCGAACAGCGCGTGGTGGCCGGTCTGCATCAGCTCCATGAACTTGCCGCCCACGTAGCCGTTGATCTTCTCCTTGGTCCCCACGCGGCCGGTCACCAGCCACTTGAAGGACTGCGGGTCGACCGTGCCGCCGAGGTAGGCAGCGGGGTTGAAGTCCGGCTCGCTCTCGCGGATCTTGCCGACGATGTCGTGCGCGGTCAGGGGCTTCGGCAGCTTGGACTCGTCGTAATAGACCAGCTCCTTCGGGTCCACGGGCTTGCCCATGGCGAAGTAGTTGAAGTCGTTGGTGCGGCTGGTGCGGAAGAGGATGAACACCATCGAGTTGACGATGTCGATGTGCTCCTGGGCCCACTTCAGCATCCCCGGAACGTCCTTGAGGGTGTGGGGGTAGACGGTGGAGTTGAAGGCCACCGACATCCCGCCCACGTCCGCCACCATCTGCGCGTACTTCAGCCGCAGCTCGCACAGCTCGATGTCGTTCTTGCCGGTCCAGCCGCCCGGGCGGTGCTGGCCGGAGTCGATGTGGAAGGTGAAGCCGAAGACGCCGGCCTTCTTCAGGTCGCGCACGATCTCGGGCGTGAGCGCCAGGGCGTTGGTGTTGACGATGGGCTTGAGCCCGTATTCCTGCTTGATGATGCGGACGATCTCCACGATGTCGTCGTGGAGCAGCGGGTCGCCGCCGGTGATGGAGACCGAGTCGAAGCGCCGGTTCTTGGTGAAGACGTCCAGGTCCGCGCGGATCTGCGCGAGGCTCTTGTCGAACTTCTTCTCGTTCCGCGAGTAGCAGCCCTCGCAGTAGAGGTTGCAGCGCTTGGTCGGCTCGAGCCAGCAGAGCACGTTGTCGTTCAAGCTCCACGGCAGGCGGTAGTAGTTCTTGGTGTCCAGCGGCGTCATGCTTGGCTCCTTGCGGCCCTTTGAAAGCGGCGCACTATACAGGACTCGCCGCGGGAGAGCATCACCTCTCTCACGCGAGAGTCACCAGTGTGTTTACTATGTGAAATCAGGGATTTAGGCGCTCGGTGAGCGGCTCGCCCGTCTTCGGGTGCTTGCCGTAGATCTCCACGTACTCCACCGACATCGCCCGCTTCAGCTTCACGTAGGCGCTGATGATCTCCGCGTCGGGTACGCCCGCCACGGTGGCGCGGGCGATGGCGCGGCAGCGGCCGTCGGGGCCGCGCTCGGTGGTGATGATCAGCTCGCGGGGCAGCGGCTTGAGCTGGATCGCCAGCTCCGCCCCGGTCGCGGTCTTGCGCAGGAGCTTCTGCTCCTTCACTCCATAGGCCACGAACTCGAACCACTTGAGCGAGTGCGTGCGCACCGGCGGCGAGTTCTCGAACTCGCGCCAGTAGGGGAACACCGGCTCGCTGCCCACCGGGACGCAGTGCTCGTCGAGCCTCAGCCCGTAGTCCACCCGGTTCTTGTCGTCGCTCTTGGCGATGAAGAAGACGGTCTGGATGTCGTGGGGGCCGAACGCGGGGTCCTCCTTGCCAGCGGCGGGGGCGTCGGCCGGGGAGGAGAGGGCGGCCAGGGCCCCGCCCAGGGCGGCCTTCCAGGGAGCGTTCATCGCCGTGCCTCTAGCATGGGGTCTCCTCGGGGGGCAACGAACCAGCAGGGGCGGCCTGCGCCGCCGGCTCCCTGGCCGAGAGCACGAGCGGGAGCACCACCAGCACCGTGGTCACCGCCATCATCTCGCCCAGCACCGCGGCCCACCCGAAGCTGCGCAGCGCGCCCGACTGCGCCAGCACCAGCGAGAGGTAGCCCACCACGGTGGTCAGGGAGCAGAGCAGGATGGCGCCGCCCATGCGTGAACACGCCTTCCGGGCGCTCACCCCCAGCGCGTCCATCGCGCCGAAGAGGTTCACTGCATAGTCCGCGCCCACGCCGATCGTGATGGGGACCGCGGCGAAGTTGAGCATATTCACCTTCACCCCCAGGGCGACCATCGCCGCCTGAGCCAGGAAGGCCACCACGGTCACGGTGAGCACGGTGACGAGGAGGCGCCGCAGCCGACGCCAGTAGGGCGGCAGCAGGATGAGCGAGACCAGCGCGCAGACGGTGAGGATGACGTACGCCGCCTCGTCCCGGACCAGCCGGATGATCTCTGCCATGAAGAGGAAGGCGCCGCCCACGACCGTTCCCTGCGGCAACTTCGCCTGGGCCAGCCGGTCGGCGAAGGCCAGGACGTTGTCGCCGTGGTCGTAGTCGATCTTCAGGGAGGGGAAGAGCAGCACCGTCGCGTCGGTGCTCCCCGAGACCTCGGTGAGGCCCTGCCGGAGGATGGCCGGGACCTCGGCCACGGTGATCGGCTCGAGCTGCGGCGCCGCGGACCAGAGGTCCACGTACTTCCAGATCTTCTCGGGCACCTTCTCTCGCGGCACGTGCTCGCGCAGCTTGTCGACCTGGGCCGCCAGCTTCTTGAGCCGCAGGAGGCGCGCCTGCTGGTCCTCGAGGGGTGGGACGTAGCTGTGGATGGTCTCCACGCGCTCGGCCACCGGATGCGCGGGGTCCAGCAGCGTGCGGCGCAGCTCCTTCGCGGCCTCCTCGCGGGCCACGGGGTCGGGGGCCAGGGCGACCACCGGGTTGAGCCACACCCCGAAGACCTCGTTCATCTTGCGGTCCCACGAGGCGGCGCCGGTCGCCAGCGAGTCGCGGTTGCGCAGCGCGCGCAGGTCCATTTCGTACAGCCCCTCGCGCGAGGCGCGAACCGCGCCGACCGCCGCGAAGCCCAGCGCGAGCAGGACGAACCCCACCGCCACTCCGCCAGCGAGCTTGCGCCGCTCGAAGAACCCGGCGATCCACTTCTCGCGGCGCGTCTCCTTGCGCTCCTCGCGCTTCACCTTGAGCAGCGCCACCGCGATGGGCATGCACACGAAGGTGATGGCCCAGGTGGTCATCATGCCGATGCCGCCCAGCGAGCCGAACTGCGAGAAGCCCTTGAAGCTGCTGGAGGCGAGGCCGCCATACGCCGCGGAGGCCGTCAGCGCCGCCCCCAGCGTGCCCGGGAGGGCCAGCCTCGCCGCCGAGAGCACGGCGTCGGGCACCGGCATCCGCGGGTCGCAGGCGCGGTAGTAGGCGAGGAAGATGAGCGGGTAGTTGATGCCGTTGCCCGCGATGATCGACCCCAGGAACGCGGTGTTCGAGTTCAGGCTCCCGGCCAGCAGCCTGCCGATGGCGAAGGTGAAGAGCAGGCCGGGGATGAGGCCCATGGCCACCGCGAAGACCGACCGCTTCGACCGGAAGTAGGCGACGATGAGCCCAGTCACCAGCACGAAGACCAGGAGCGTGGAGAGCGACATGTCCGAGAGGATGGCCGCGTGCTCCTCGACCAGGTTCGCGACCTCCCCGTTGAAGGCCACCTTCATCTGCTCCGGGTAGCGCCCGCGGATGGCGTCGATCTCCCGCTGCGCCGCCTTCACCAGCCGCGCCGAGGGCTCGATGTCCACCTCCGAGCCCCGCAGCCACAGCATCATCACCACCGTCTTGCCGTCCGCCGTCTCCAGGTAGCCGTTGGGGAACCGGTCCTGGCTCGCCAGCTCCCTGTCGAAGCGCTCCTCGAGCCCCTTGAACGGGTCGGCCTGCTCGTCCTCGTCCTCCAGCCCCAGGTCGAACGGCCCGGCCTTGACCTTGGCGTCCTCGATGGCCCGGTCGATCTCGTCGAAGAGGGCGTCGAAGCGGGCCCGCTCCACCAAGAGCGGCGCGCGCTTCTCGACCCAAGCGCGGTCCTCGGACACCCGGGACTGCATCGAGCGGATCTCGGGGACCTTGGCGGTCTCGAGCCGCGCCGCGAGCTCGTCGATGAAGCGGCGGTTGGCGGCAGGGTCGTCGGACTGGGCGATGACCTTCAGGTGGGCCTGGCCGCCCATGCGCTGGTGGAGCACCTCGATGGCGCGCACGCTGGGGGCGCCGGGCGGGAGGAGCTCCTGCAGCCCGGCGCGCACGTCGGCGAAGTACATCGCGGTGAGCACCACCGCGGGCACGCAGGCGAGCAGCATCGCCGCGAAGGCTCCGCCGGGGTGGTCGCAGACCAGCGCGGTGTAGCGCCGGTACCACGCGGAGAGGAGGGCACGGAGGGATTGGAACATGGGGTTCGTCGGTGCGGGGTCAGGCCATCAGCGCGACCAGCTCGGCCTGGATGCGGCCGTTGCTGGCGAGCGTGTCCAGGCCGTAGATGTCGTGGGGAGCGCCGGTGAACGTGCATACGGTGCCGCCGGCCTCGCGGACGATCAACGCGCCCGCGGCGGTGTCCCAGGCCTTGAGCCCCTGCTCGAAGTAGGCGTCGAAGCGCCCGCGGGCGACGTCGCAGAGGTCCAGGGCGCAGCAGCCGTCGGAGCGCACCGCCTCTGCCGCCGCGAGCACCCGGGCCAGGCGCTCGAGCTGCACGCGGTCGGCGCGTCGCACCC
>CAZAIE010000458.1:5742-6231 GCA_964485035.1 uncultured Myxococcaceae bacterium
GGCGTGGGGTCGTAGGCCAGGGCGCTGGCGACCATCGCGCGCGAGAGCCTCGGGGTGGCGCTCACGTGGATGGCCGCGCCGTTGAGGGTGGCGCCGCCGCCCAGCGCAGCGGCGAACAGCTCGTCGGCCGCGGGGTTGTAGACGACGCCTGCGACCACCTGGCCGTCGCGGGCCACGGCGATGGAGACGCAGGAGCGGGCGTAGCCGTGGGCGTAGTTCTTGGTGCCGTCCAGCGGGTCGATGATCCACAGGAAGCCGGAGGCCCCCGCCGCGTCGGTGCCCTCCTCGGCCAGCACGGCGTGGGTGGGGAACCGCTCGCGGACGAGGCCCACCACGCAGTCCTCGCAGGCGCGGTCGACGTCGGTGGTGATGTCTGCCGCGCCCTTCTCCTCGACGTGGATGCCAGCGCGACGGCGCTCGAGCTGCAACGCTCCTGCGGCCCGGGCCGCCGTGGTCGCGACCGAGAGCAGCTCCGGCAGGGAGGGGGTC
>CAZAIE010000459.1:0-2017 GCA_964485035.1 uncultured Myxococcaceae bacterium
CGCGCGCCCGGTGCTCGGGGGCCAGGAAGTCGAACATCGAGAGGCCGCGGCCGATGTCCGCGAGCGAGTACCCGAAGCGGTCGAGCAGGGCCCGGTTGGCGAAGGTGAACTGCCCCCGCTCGTCCACCTCGAAGATGCCCTGCGGCACCTGCTGGGCGAGGTCGTGGTAGCGCTGCTCGGCGATGGCCAGGCGCTTGCGCAGCCGGGCGCGGGCCAGCGCGCTGGAGACGATCTCCAGGCCGTCGGCCACCGCCGGCAGCAGGCCCGCCGCCCGGTCCGCCTGGCGCGGGGAGAGCACCACCAGCCCGCACGGCCGCCCCTCGGCGCACAGCCCCCCCAGCAGCGAGTGCTGCAGCTCCAGCGCGGAGAGCGCCTGGTGCAGCCGGTCCGCCGACGCCGCGGGCAGCAGCTCGCGCAGCGGGCCCTCGTCCGCCTCGACCACCCGGCGCACGCCCCAGCGGGGCTCCACCGGAGGCAGCGTGGCGCCCAGGAGCGTGCGCACCCCGGAGCCCCGCCACTCGGCGGTGCAGAGGGTCTCGCCCTTGCCCTGGTGCTCGAAGAAGGCTGCCCGCCCCAGCTCGAGGTGGGGCCCGAGCGCGTCGAGGGCCTGCTGGATGAGCTGGTCCTCCGCGAGCTCGGCGTTCGCGGCCAGTTGCCAGAGTTCCGCCCGGAGAGCGTCCGCGGAGTTCATGTGCCTCGAGAGTTGAACGCCCCCCCGATTCCGGGGCGCCGCCCCCATGGGGCCGGGTTTGCCCGAGTCTACCCGACTTGCTCCGCGTGAAGGCAGGGCGACCCCGATGCTTGGCGCCCCGCGCCCGGGGTTCGCCCCACGCGCTGTCCCGCGAACCGGTACGGGGAGCGATGGCCTTCCCACCCGGGGAGCGCCCGCGCCAGCACCTGCGGGCCCGCGCCCCGGGGAAGGCGTATCCTCCCCGCATGCGACCGACCGCCCCCGCACTCGCCACGCTGCTCTGCGTCCTCCCGCTCACGGCCCACGCCCTGGAGCAGCCCGACGGCACCCCCATCCCCCAGGGCAGCGGGCTGCAGGGCCTCTTCGACTCCCGCGGGGAGGGCATCGACGCGAGCGCCAACGCGCGCATCCTCCCCGACCGCTTCGTGCCCTCGTGCGCGCTGACCTTCACCGTGCTCCAGCGCAACGCCGGCTACCAGAACTCGTTCGGCTGGTACAACGTGACCGGCAAGAAGCCGGAGGGCGCGGACCTGCACGAGTTCCTCACCTGCACCGACAAGGTGGGGACGGTGAAGTCGCTCGACATCCGCGCCGACCCGGCCTACGCGGGCGGCGAAATCGGCTTCTTCGAGGGAGTGAACTCCTGCGCCAGCCCGGGCAACTACCTCTACGTCTTCTACACGGAGCGGCAATACAACCCCGACAGCGTCGGCGCGAACCCCTTCGTCCACCTGCTCATCTACGACAGCAAGGTCACGCCCAAGGCCTTCTACTTCGGCTGGGAGGACCTCGTCTCCGGCGGCGACAACGACTTCGACGACCTCACCACGCTGGTGGAGGGCATCACCTGCTCGGGCGGCGGGGCGGCCTGCTCCACCGGCCAGCCGGGGATGTGCGCCGACGGGGTCCTGCAGTGCCGCAACGGCGCGCTCGCCTGCGAGCCGGTGATGAAGAGCGCCACGGAGAAGTGCGACGGCCTGGACAACGACTGTGACGGCACCGTGGACGAGGGCGGCCTCTGCGGCGCCAGCGAGATCTGCGACCAGGGCCGCTGCGTGCCGCGCTGCTCGGGAGGGGAGATCCCCTGCAACCAGGGCGAGGTCTGCGTCGCCGACGTCTGCCTGCCGCTCGTCTGCGCCGAGGTGAAGTGCGAGGGAGGCAAGCGCTGCGTCAAGGGCCAGTGCGTCGCTCCCTGCGACGGCGTCACCTGCCCCGCTGGCCGGGTCTGCCGCGTGGGCGTCTGCGTGGACCCCTGCGCGGGCATCACCTGCGACGCCAACTACCTGTGCGTCGAGGGCGTGTGCCGCATCCGCAGCGGCCGTCGGC
>CAZAIE010000459.1:2027-6225 GCA_964485035.1 uncultured Myxococcaceae bacterium
CCGGCGGGCCAGACCTGCGCCGCCGACGGCCGCTGCGTGCTCGACGCCTGCGTGGGCAAGACCTGCCCTGCGGGCCAGCGCTGCGCCGCGGGAGGAGCCTGCGTCGACTCCTGCGCCGGGGCGAGCTGCCCTGCGGGCCAGGTCTGCGAGCTGGGCGAGTGCGTGGCGGCACCTCCGGGCCCCGACGCGGGCACGCCGGGTCCTGATGCGGGCGGAAGCGACGAGAGCGACGCGGGCGGGAGCGCCATGAAGACCGACGCAGGCCGTCGCGACGCCGGCGGGTCCTCGGGCGACACCACGACCAGCGGGAGCTGCGGTTGCAGCGCCGCCCCGTCGGGAGCAGCGCTGGCGCTGTTGGGGCTGCTCGGGTTGGTGCGGAGACGGCGGTAGCGATCAGCCGGGCGCCGTGTGCCGATCGCGCTGGCGCACCACCGCGGCGACGGCGCCCACGTCGTTGAGTACCCGTCCCCGGACGTCGAGGACCCGGTCGGCCATGGCGTCAGGGCGGGGGCACGCCCACGAGCACGCGCGCGCGGCCGTCCATGGGCAGCGTGTGCTCCTCCACCTGCAGTCCCAGCGAGGTCGCCAGCTCCGCGAGGTGGCGCATCCACGGCTTGTAGGGCAGCCCGTTGTCCGCGCAGCACGGGACCACCGCGAAGGGGACGCGGTGCCGCGCCGCGTACTCGATGATCACCCGGGTGGCGCCGTCGGGGTGCAGCCCCACCACCAGGTCGCAGGCGCAGGGCTCCTCGACGGTGAAGTGGCGCTCGACGTAGCGGACCTTCAGCCGCTTGTGCCGGCCGTCGTAGGTGGTGACCTCGCGGCCCAGGCGCGTGAGCTCCTCGTTGAGACGGCCCATCCCGCCGGCCACGTCGAAGACGCGCGGCGCCGCGGGGAAGCGCTGGCAGAGGAACGAGGCGAAGAGCTCGAAGCGTCGCTTGTCGGCCATCGGCGGCTCGTCCCGTTCAGAGCGAGTAGGAGTACGCGAAGGTGACGAACGCGTAGTGCCCGAACTCGGCGACGCTGCCCTGCTCGTCCAGCGTGGCCTCGAAGACGTACTGCGGCGAGACCGAGACCGGGCCCTGCTTCCACTCCACGCCGGCGTAGACCCGGTTGAGGCGCAGGCCGCTCTTCCAGTACCCGGCCGCCGAGTAGGCGGTGCCGCCGTTCTCCACGACCCCCAGCCACGGCTCCTCGCCGACCAGCACGGTGAGGCGCTCGCTGGCCGCCCAGCGCAGGGCGAAGAGGTTGCGCATCACCATCCCGAAGCCCCAGCGCTGTCCCACCGGGTAGACCGACGCGTAGAAGGTGTTGTGGAGGATGGCCCGCCAGCTCAGGTTGAAGGCGCCGAGCCGATAGTCCAGCGTCGGGACGACCTCCAGGTTGTGCGAGAGCGGGTAGCCGGCGTTGGCGCGCTTGGGATAGCCGAGGAAGTAGTACTGCAGCGACACCTTGAGCCCGAGCGCGCCGTCGAGGAAGCGCCGGGACCAGTTGGGTCCGACGAAGACCTCGTCGAGGTAGTGGTCCTTGGTCTGGCCGCCGCCCGAGCGCGCCAGCTCGAAGCGGGTCCCGGTGATGGCGGTGACGCTCCACGCGGGGTCGAGCTGCAGGGTGCCGGCCCCGTAGACCCAGGCGCGCGCGGTGTGCGGCGTCTCCGCCCGGGCGGAGGGCACGGCCAGGAAGAGCGCGAGCGTGGCGCAGGCGAGCAGCCGCCCGAGGCTCATGGCCGGGGCTCCGGGGCGAGGACCGGCATCGCCTGATCGATGGCGGCGAACTCCTGGGGGCTCAGCGTCTCGGCGCGACGGGCGGGATCGACGCCTGCCTTCTCCAGAACCCGCTTGAGGGCCTCGTCGTCGCAGAGGCGCGCGGACTTGAGCGAGTTCCACAGCGTCTTGCGGCGCTGGGCGAACGCGGCCTTCACCAGCCGGGTGAACCGGGCGGCGTCGGCGACCTCGGCGCGGGGCTTGGGCAGCACGTCGATGCGCACCACCGCTGAGTCCACCTTGGGCGGGGGGAAGAAGAGGTGCGAGGGGACCTGCAGCACCACGCCGACCTCGGCGAAGGACTGCAGCAGCACCGAGAGCAGCCCGTACTCCTTGCCGCCGGGGGGCGCCGCGATGCGCTCGGCGACCTCCTTCTGCAGCAGGAACACGGCGCGGCGGATGCGGGCGCGCTGCTCGAGCACCTCGAAGAGGATGGGGCTGGAGATGTGGTACGGCAGGTTCCCGACCACGATGGGCGGCTGGGCCGAGGGCCCGGCGATGGCGGCGAAGTCGAGCTCGGCGGCGTTGGCGGCCACCACCTGGACGTTGGGGAGCTTCAGCTCCGCCTCGAGGATCTTCACCATGTCGCGGTCGCGCTCCACCGCGACCACGCGGGCCCCGGTGGCAGCGAGGGCGCGGGTGAAGTGGCCCAGGCCGGCGCCCAGCTCCACCACCACGTCGCCCGGGCCGGCGCTGCACGCCGCAGCGATGTCCGCGAGGACGCTCTCGTGGCCCAGGAAGTTCTGGCCCCAGTCCTTCTTCGCCCGCAGGCCGTGGCGGGCGAGCATCTGCTTGGGGGTCTCGACTCCGTCGGGAGGGGACTGGCGATCGCGTTCGGTCATGGGCGCGGCGCTCCGAGCCGCCAGGCGGGGTCGGCGTTGAGCGCCAGCGAGGCGCGCTCACCGCGCAGGAAGGCATGGGTCCCGGCCACGGCGATCATCGCGCCGTTGTCGGTGCAGAGCCGGACCGGGGGGAGGAAGAGGTCGAGGTGCGCGTCGCGCGCCCGCTCGGAGGCCAGCGCGCGCAGGCGGCTGTTGGCGGCGACGCCGCCGCAGAGCACCAGGCGCTTCAGGCCCACCTGCTTCGCGGCCTTCATCGCCTTGCGCGTGAGCGGGTCGGCGACCGCCTCCTGGAAGCTGGCGCAGAGGTCGGCGAGCTCCTGGCCCTGCGGGGCCGGGTGCTTCTGCAGGTGGGTCAGCACCGAGGTCTTCAGGCCCGAGAACGAGAAGTCGAGCTCGCCGTTCTTCACGTGGGCGCGGGGGAAGCGGATGGCCTTCTTGTCGCCCTGGGCGGCGAGGCGATCGATGTGCACGCCACCCGGGTACGGCAGGCCGACCATCTTCGCGACCTTGTCGTAGGCCTCGCCCGCGGCGTCGTCGCGCGTGGAGCCGAGCAGCTTGTACGAGCCGAAGGACTCGACGGCGTAGAGGCTGGTGTGGCCGCCCGAGACGACCAGGCCCAGGAACGGCGGCTCGGGAGCGTCCTCGAGCAGCCGGATGGCGAGCAGGTGGCCCTCGAGGTGGTTCACCCCGACCAGCGGCTTGCCCGCGGTCCACGCGATGGCCTTGGCCGCCTGCAGGCCCACCAGCAGCGCGCCGATGAGGCCGGGCCCGGTGGTGACCGCGATGGCGTCCAGGTCGGCGAGCGAGACGTTCGCGCGCTCCAGGGCCTCGTCGACGACGGGGAGCACCTGCACCACGTGGTTGCGGGAGGCGAGCTCGGGGACCACGCCGCCCCAGCGCTTGTGGACCTCGACCTGCGAGGAGACGACGTCGGAGAGCGCGACGCGGCCGTCGCGCACCACCGAGGCGGCGGTCTCGTCACAGGAGGATTCGATACCAAGGACCAGCACAGACACCTCGAACAGAAAGTCCTCCGGCGGGAAGCCGGAGGACGTCCCCACCCGCCTGGGCGCAACGCCCGCCCTACTTCAGCCCCTTGAGGATGTTCCTCATCTCTTCGGCGAGCTCGCCCCCAGGGTCGAGCTGGAGGTACTTCTCGTACTCGCGGGCGGCCTCTGCGTTGCGGTTCACCGACTGATACGCCGCCCCGAGCGCCGCGTGGGCACGTGCGTTCGACGGATCCTGCGCGAGGCCCTTCTCCAAGTAGGGGATCGCCTGGACCGGGGTGGTGTCCACGAGCACCAGCCCGAGGCCGATCAACGCGGCGGCGCCGTTGGGCTTGATGGCGAGCGCCTTGCGGTAGTCCGCCTTGGCAGCGCCCAGCTTGCTCTTCGTGTAGTTGTTCTGCCCCGAGGCGACCAGGCGAGAGTACTCCGCGTCCGCGCCAGCGGCCTTGGCCTCGGCCGCCTCGGCCTTCTTGGCGTCGGCAGCGGCCTTCGCCTCCGCAGCCTTCCTCGCGTCCTCAGCCTTCTTCGCGTCCTCGGCCTTCTTCGCGTCGGCGGCGGCCTTGGCGTCCGCGGCCTTCTTCTCCTC
>CAZAIE010000460.1:0-6212 GCA_964485035.1 uncultured Myxococcaceae bacterium
GGTCCAGGCCGCGCCGCCGCCTCCTGCCCCCAAGCCGACGGCTCCTCCTCCGGGGGTCCGTCCCGCCGCGCCGCCCGCCGCGCCGCCCGTTGCGCCGCCCGTTGCGCCGCCCGCCGCCGTGGTCTGCCCGCCGGCTCCCGTCTCCGAGGCGCTGGAGCTGTCCTTCGACGCCGAGCCCGAGCTGCCCGAGTCGGTGAAGCAGGCCGAGCCGATGACCCTGGTCGAACTGGAGATGGGCGAGCCTGAGCTGCTCGGCCTGCAGTCCCGTCCGCCCATGCCCACCTGGACCGCGCCGGCAGGGCCGGTGGTCGCCGACAGCCTCGCCGAGGCCATCGCCGTGGCCCAGGCCGGCGGGGCGGCCGAGCCGGTTGCGCCCGCCGCGCCTGCCGCCGCCGAGGTGCCCCCCGGCCAGGTCCAGACCTGGTTCGCCGAGCCGGAGGGGACGCGCGAGGACGGCCGCAAGCGCCCCACGCTCGCCGACCTCGCCCTGGTGGACGTGGACGAGGAGGAGGAGATCGAGATCCTCACGGTCACCGTGGACCAGCCGGTCGATGCCGCCGCGCTCCCGGAGATCCCGCTGTTCTCGGACCTCTCGCGGGAGGCGTTCATCGACCTCGCGTCCCAGTGCTCGCTCAAGCGCTGCACCCCGGGCGAGGTGGTGGTCGAGCAGGGCACGGTGGGGACCTCTTTCTTCGTGGTCACCTCGGGCTCGGTGAAGGTGGTGAAGAAGGCCGACGGCGGCGACCTCACGCTCGCCCGGCTCACCGAGGGCGCGTTCTTCGGGGAGATGGCGCTGCTTTCCGGCGTCCCCCGCGCCGCGTCGGTCCTCGCCGAGGACGAGGCCGAGTGCCTGGAGATCTCCGCGGAGCTGCTCTCCTCGCTGGTGAAGCGCTACCCGCACGTCGGCCAGGCGCTGAAGAAGTTCTGCCGCCAGCGCCTGCTCGCCAACGTGATGGCCACCAGCCCGCTCTTCCGCCCGTTCGGCAAGGACGACCGCAAGGGACTCATCGAGAAGTTCAAGGCGCGCGAGGTCGCCGAGCAGGAGGTGGTGCTCACCGAGGGCCACCCCGCGGACGGCCTCTACGTGGTGATGATGGGCGAGCTGGAGGTCCGCAAGCAGGCCGGCGCGGAGGTGCAGCGCCTCGCGGCCCTGAAGGAGGGCGACGTCTTCGGCGAGATCTCGCTGCTCACCAAGAGCCCGGCGACCGCCACCGTGGCCGCGTCCCGGCGCTCCACCATCCTGCGGCTGCCTCGGGCGGCGTTCGACGAGCTGATCTCCACCCACCCGCAGATTCTGATGCTGGTGAGCGAGCTCTCCGACGAGCGGCTCAAGGCGCAGCAGGCGTTCCAGCAGTCCAACGTGTCCAGCGACGGGCTGCTGCTGCTCTGATCTGAGCGAGCCGGCGGGTCTCGGGCGCGGCTACTGGCCGTCGCCCCGGACCCGCTTCACGTAGTCGGCGCGATCGAGCTGGCCGCTGTCCACCAACATCTCCACCAGGCTGCGCAGGGCCCTCGCCTGCCTCCCCACCAGGTCCTCGAGCCGGGCGATGCGCTCGACCAGCGCCTCGGTGTCGGCAGAAGGAGAGGAGGGGGACGCTGGCGCGGCCAGGGCCGGAGCCGCTGGCGCGGGCTGACCGAGCTCGAAGGTCGGCTCGTTCACTCCGAAGTCCGCAGGCTGGGGCGGCTGTGCGGGCGCGTCGCCGTAGTAGTAGTGCCGGATGGCGCGGTCGATGGCCGTGGCCCCGGCGACCACCGGCTCGATCTGGAGGCGCAGGCGGTCCTGCAGCTCGGCCAGCGCCTCGCGGTTGGTGGGGTCCGAGGTCGCCAGGCGCAGCACGCGGCGGTCCCGGTCGACCCCCAGGGGGAAGATGCCGTAGCGCTCGCAGTCCTGGACGGAGAGGAGCTGGACCACGTCGAGCGGGGGCGGGGTGGCGGCGAGGTCCACCGAGGCGAGGCTCAGGTGCCGCGAGAGCGCCTCGATCAGCGTCTGCTCGTCGACGAAGCCCAGCTCGACCAGCACCCGGCCGAGCCTCCCGCCCCACTTCTTCTGCTCGGCCAGGGCGAGCTTGAGGCGGGCCTCGTCCAGCAGGCCGGCGCGGACCAGGATCTCACCGAAGCGGAGCTTGAGTTCCGACATGGGGCCTCGACTTACTTGGGAGCCGGTTCGGGCTTCTTCGCCAGCTCTGCCTTCGGAGCTGGCGCGAGGCGGGCCGCCTGGGCTTTCTCCTCGGCGGTGAGGGGCCGCGCGCGGAAGAGCTTGTAGCTGGCCTGGCGGCCCTGGACGGTGAGCACCGCGGCCATGCCCACCGACTGGGTGCCGTCGTTCATCGCCCAGGCGACCGAGTCGGCGGGGCCGGGGTTCAGGTAGAGCCGGCTGGCGAGCTGGCCTTCCTTGAGGACGCTCGCGCCCTCGAGGTCGGTCGCGCGGGCGCCCGCCTCCTTGATGTTGGGGAACACGCCGAAGGGGATGCCGGCCTCGGTGATGAGCGCGTTCAGGTTGGTGTCGCCCACGTTTCCGGCCTCGGCCGCGGAGTCGACGGCGGCCTGCGTTGCGCCGCGCGGCGGGCCGTGGGCCACCAGCACCACCGGGTTCTTCGCCGCTTGGGCCAGCGCCTTGAGCGCCTCGACGTCCTGCTTGAAGTACTGGCAGCCGCTCGCGCAGTGCAGGTAGCGCTTGTCGTGGTAGCCGGGGAGGCTGAGCAGGTCCACCGTGCCGAACTCCACGTGGCGCACCTTGTTGAAGTTCACCAGGTTGGGCGAGGTCTTCTGCAGCCGCGCGATGGCGTCGTTGAAGTCGCCGGAGCACTCGCGGTTGCCGATGAGCGCGAAGGTGGGCAGGCCGGTCTCTGCCAGCGGCGCGAGCCCCCGGGCGATGGCCTCCGCAGACTCGCCGACGTCCCCGCCGACGAGGATGGCGTCCACCTTCTCCGCCTTGAAGAACTCGACGTACTTCGCGAGGTTCACGAGGTTTTCGCCCGAGTCCTCGTTGATGCCGCCCAGGACGCCGAAGGAGACGGGGGCGTCCTTGTTCGCGGGCGCGGCGAAGGTGAGCTTGTAGCCGGCGAGCTCCGCCTTGCGTCCTCCCAGGGTGAGCTGCTGGGGCGCGGCGAGGTCGATGGGGCCGAGGCAGTTGGGGTCGCTCTGGCCCGGGACCGAGGAGGTGCTGCTCCCCGTCTTCACCACCTTCACTGGCGCGGGGGCGGGCGTCGCCGGCCTGGCCAGCGGTGGGGCAGGGCGCTCGGCCTTGCAGCCGCCGAGGGCCAGGCAAGCGGTCGCCAACACCCAGGTGCGCGAAGTCATGCGTCCTCTCCAATGACGGGTGCTCAGAAGGGACGGAAGTATAGGAGGCGGCTCTCGCAGACGGGCAGAAAAATTGACCCGCGACCGCCCCGGCGCAGAATCGCGGCACCATCGGCGAGACAAGCCGCGAGGGGGAGCACGATGCGAGACTCCAGCGCGCTGCAGGGCTTCGAGGAGACGGGACGCGAGGACGCCATCCGCCAGGTGGTCGCCCGCCTGCGCACGCAGATGCGCCGCGCCACCGACGACCCCATCCGCATCGACCTCATCGAGGACGACCTGCGCGAGGGGCTGAAGACCGTGGGCGACGTGCAGGAGTGGTTCGACGACATCCTCACGCTGCTGGCCAACCCCGACACCCGCGGCCGCGACCTCGTGGACCTGGCCGACGACTCGCGCGTGCTCGACCAGCTCGACTACCTGGTGGTGGTGGCCAACAACCTGCGGCGCAGGCTGCTGCAGCTCGCGGTCCGCAGCCACTGACCGCGGGGACGCTCCCGCTCACCACTGCATCGCGGCGCGCGCCGACTTCGCCTTCAGGTCCGGGCGCTGGACCTCCAGCAGCGTCGCCCGCACCGGCCCCAGGTCGATGACCCCCACCGCGGCCAGGGGGAGCCGCTGCGCGTCGTCGCTGATCCACACGTGGACCTCGCGCTTGAGGCTGCCCGCAGTCGCCATGCCCACCAGGTGGTAGGCGTCGAACTCGCCGGCGGGGATGGAGACGTGCTCGCGCGTCTCGACCTTCCCCTCGATCCTCCACATGCGGCGCATGGCATAGGCCTCGAAGCAGAAGGGCTGGCCCACCTTCAGCGGGATGGCCCGGAAGGCGTAGATGGCGCCGACGTAGTCCAGCGCCTCGATGGGATAGGCGAAACGGGCCGCGCCCTTCGCGTCGTTGTTCTTCCAGCTGGCCTCGGCCGCGCGCTCGCCGAACTTCACGCTCGCGGTGCGGACCATCGTCCCCTCGAGCATGTCCTCCTGGAACTGGCTGGGGCGCAGGTCCTTGACCCGCAGGTGGCTCGTCACCTCGCCCTTCACCTTGCGCACCTTGGTGAAGAACGCGTTGGACTCCGCGCGGACCCGGACCGGGACCTCGGCGGTCGCGCCGCGGCCCACGGTGGGCAGCACGTCGAAGGTCATCTTCCCGGCCCGGGCGCCCATCACGTCCACGTCGTAGGACAGCGACTCGCCGGCGGGGAACGGGAGCGGCCCGGAGCGGATCCTCGGGAGGGCGGCGCAGGTCCCCGAAGGAGCCTTCTCGGCTGCGTGCAGGTCGCCAGCGTTGAGAGCAGAGGCGAGGAAGACGGCACAGGCTGGGAGCGCGAAGCGCATGGGAGACGAAGCCTCCTCGGTGTCATCGATGCTAACACGGCACCTCGTGCCGTCGGCCCGATGGCATGGACGGGGCAACCCCCGCGATATTCGAGCGCCGCGTCGTCGCTTCAGTGCAGCCGGCGCGGCGTCTTCGCCAGGTCGACCAGCAGCGGCGCCGGAGCGAAGCGGTCGCCGTGCAGCCCCGCGAGGTGCTCGAGCCGGCGCAGCACCGCGCCTGGACCCTCGCGATCGACGTAGCGGAACGGGCCGCCCCGGAAGGGTGGGAAGCCGAGGCCGAAGATGGCTCCAACGTCCCCGTCCCGTGGACTGCGCAGGATGCCGTCGCCCAGGCAGCGCAGCGCCTCGTTGACCATCTGCAGCGAGACCCGCTCGGCCATCTCCTTGGGAGGCAGGGACTTGCGCTTGCGGCCGCCCAGGAGGTCGTAGGCCTCGGGGGCGATCTCCTTGAGCTTCTTGCCGGTCTTCGGGTCGTAGCGGTACAGGCCCTTCTTCGCCTTGCGGCCGAGCCGCCCGTCCCGCACCAGCGCGTCCATCGCCGCGGGGGAGGCCATGCGCGGGCCGAAGGCCTCGCTGAGCACGTGCGCCACCTTGGCGCCCACGTCCAGCCCCACCTCGTCGAGCAGCGTCACCGGCCCGACCGGGAAGCCGAAGGCGACGAGCGCCCGGTCGAGCTCGAGCGCGTCGGCGCCCTCGAGCAGCAGGTGCGAGGCCTCGTTCATGTACGGCGCGAGGATGCGGCTGGTGTAGAAGCCCGCGCCGTCGTTCACCACGATGACCGTCTTGCCCTGCTTCTTGCCCACGGCGACGGCGGTGGCGATGGCCGCGGGGCTGGACTTGCGGGTGGCGATGACCTCCAACAGCGGCATCTTGTGCACCGGCGAGAAGTAGTGCATCCCCACCACGTTCTCGGGGCGCCGCGCCTGCTCGGCCACCTGCGTGATGGGGATGGAGCTGGTGTTCGACGCGAAGATCGTCTCCGGACCGCACGCCCCCTCGATGTCCGCGAGCACCTGCCGCTTCAGGGCCAGGTCCTCGAACACCGCCTCGATCACCAGCTGGCACCCTCGGAAGCCCGAGTAGTCGCAGGCGCCGGTGAGGCGGGCGAGGAACGCGTCGCGCTGCAGCGGGGTGAGCGATCGGCGCTTGACGCGCTCGTCGAACAGGCCCTTCACCGCCACCAGCCCGCGCGAGACGGCCTCGGGGTCGCGGTCTTTCAGCCGGACGGAATACCCGCCGTTGAGGCTCACGAAGGCGACGCCGCTGCCCATCAGCCCCGCGCCCAAAACGCCCACCTTCTGGACCGGGCGCGGAACCACGTCCTGGGCCTCGACGCCGGTGTCCTTCTTGAGCGCCGTCTGGGCCCGGAAGACGTTCACCAGCTGCCGCGAGACCTCGCTCACCACCAGCTCGCCGAAGAGCCGCGCCTCGGCCGCGTAGCCGCGCTCCAGCCCCTCCTCGACGCCCACGCGGACGGCCTCCAGCGCCTTCAAGGGTGCCGGGTAGTGGCCGCCGGTCTTCGAGAGCACCTGCTCACGGGCCTTGCGGAAGACCACCGAGCGCCCCACCGGGTTCTCCTC
>CAZAIE010000461.1:0-6204 GCA_964485035.1 uncultured Myxococcaceae bacterium
GGGGGAAGGGAAACCCTGGAGGCCGCCGGCCTCGAGGTTCGTGAAGTCCGCGACTGGGGCTCCGCGAGACCGACCGCGTCGCGAAGCGCTGCGGCGAACGCCCTCATCGACTCGAACCGGGCTTCGGGGGCCTTGGAGAGGGCGCGGAAGAGGGCTGTCTCCAGCGCGTGGGGGACGTCCACCTCAGGCTGGCGTTCGTGGAGGGGCGGCGGGTCGCGGTCGATCTGCATGCTCATGATCACGACCGATTCAGCCGCTTCGAATGGGACCGTGCCAGTGAGGAGGCGGTAGAGCACGATGCCCAGCGAGTACTGGTCCGATCGGCCGTCGACCTTGCGACCGGCGGCCTGCTCGGGGCTCATGTACTGCGGCGTGCCACAGATGGCGCCGGCCACGGTCATCGGCGCACTGCCCGGTCCCAGGGCGGGAGACGCGGTTTTGGACACCCCGAAGTCGAGCACCTTGACTTGCCGGACCCCGCTCGGGCCCTGGGCGAGGAAGATGTTTGCCGGCTTCAGGTCCCGGTGGATCACTCCTTGGTCGTGGGCCATCGCCACGGCATCCGCTGCGTCCGCAACGATCCCCGCTGCATCGGTCGGTCGCAGGGGGCCTTCCGCTCGGAGGTGACCTGCGAGAGTCGTGCCCTGGAGAAACTCCATCACGTAGTACGCGAGACCATCCTCGACCCCGAAGTCGAACACCTCGACCAGCCCAGGATGGCGGATGGCCGCTGCGATGCGAGCCTCCTGCTGGAAGCGGGCTTCAAACTGGGGTTCGTGGGTCAGCGAAGGCAGCAGTACCTTGATCGCATAGGGCTTCTTCAAGGTGGTCTGCATGGCTCGGTAGACCGCGCCCATCGCTCCTTGTCCCAGCACCTCCTCCAGTTGATACCGGCCTCCGAGCATTCGCCCGAGCAGGCTTTCCGGGACGAAGTCTTCCGTGTCGGCAGGAGCAAGGCTTCGGGGTTCGTGCCTGGCTACGTCCATCATCGGGGGTGGACGGATGCTCCCGAGCGTTTGCGGGCGGGAGACCGAAGTGCCGCGCGCTGGAGGTGCAGACCGTCGGAGCGGCCCACCTGGAGACGCGGGAGGGCAGTCGGGGCAGTACCAGCCCTGCTGGTCCGCAGTGGGCAACATCAGTTGCCCGCAGACCGGGCAGTTCTCCATGCTCATCTGGACGGTCTTCATGGTGTGCTCCGAGGGTCGCCATACTACCAAGCGGGCTCGCTCCCCGGGGGAAGAACACTCAGGGTCTCGCTCGTCCCGGGCCCGGTGGTGGACGCTCGGCAGATGGGACGCCACCCGGTGTGCATCGGTGCAATCCGAGAAGCCTTGGCCTGTCCTGGGATGCGCGTTGCGGTCGTGAGGAGGGCAGGGTAGAACCGGGGCCCTCGGCCAATCCCTGCAGGGGACCAGCAGGGCGACTGTGCGCCGAGTTCGACAGGACGAACCGATGATGAGCATGCGTGTCTGGAGCGCCCTTGCGCTCTCCTTTGCGGTGTTGCCGGGGCCAGTCTCTGCGGCGGAAGTGTCCTCCACCTGGATGGTGCTCGGACTCCGCGAGCCGAATGCACCTCCAGTCACTGAGCTTGCCGCCCAGTTCCGCAAGGCTCTCGGCCAGGAGGGGTTTGGGCGGGCCACCGTTCTCTCCGAGGCGGAGACCAAGGCTGCTCTCGGTGCTCCGACCGCGTCCGTGTCCACGCTCATCACGCGCATCGGCGACGCGGAGGGGGACTACCAGCAGTTCTCGCTCGACGCCGCACGCGCGAAGTTCGAAGCGGGCCTGCAGGAGCTGGCCAACGTGGGTGGGGAAGAAGGGGTGTGGGAGTCCACCAAGACCGCCCGGCTGCTCCTGGGCATGGTGCACCTCGCCAGCCAGACCCGAGATGCCCAGGTGAAGGCCCGCGCCGAGTTCGAGGCGATTCTGCGCGTCGACCCGACTTTTCGTCCGACCAGCCACTCGGACGATCCCATCGTGCTGGCGCTCATCGAGAAGGCGAGACTGAAGGTCACGCGGGAGCCGGTGGGACAGCTGGTCGTCAGCTGCACCGCGCCGTGCGGCGAAGGGTTCGTCTGGGTCGACGCAGCTCCGGGGGGGCCTGTGAATGGCTCGCCCCTGAGGCTGCCGGTCGGGCGCTACCGGGTGCGCGTGACCGACCGGCGCGATTCGCCCCGGCTGAGGTCCTTCACCCACGAGGTCCAGGTGGTTTCGGGGACCGAGACGAAGCTGGTGGTCGATCTCGTCTCCGAAGGCGCCCTCGATCTCGCTGGCGGCCCCTCCTTCGCGAGCCCACCCGAACCGGAGCGCCGTCTGCCCATCGTCCAGTTGGTTGGCCAGCGCGCTCGGACGAGCCGGCTGGCATTCGTGTGGATGGAAGGGACGGAGGTGCATCTGGCTGTCGCCGACACTCCTGGCGGCGCGGTCCTCTCTCACTCGGCGGTTCGGCTTCCTCCTGATGGCCAAGTGGGCCCGGCTTGCGCTGCGCTGGCCAAGGCCGCCCTCGGCGGGGAGTCGGGCAAGGAGGTCGCCTCGCTGCCGACCAGCCTGGTTCCCCCCCCACCTCCTGCACCCCGGGAAGAGGGCACGCGCATTCTTCCCATCGCGAAGTGGGCCGCTCTCGGCGTGACGGTCGCGGTTGGGATTGCGGGAGGGGCAACTGCCCTGGTGGCCAACGGGGAGCGCAATCGGCTTTCCGAGCAACTCGCTGGCTGGGGGGGCGCGGTGCCGATGAGCCAGGCCGAGCAGTACGCAAGCGATCGCGCCTCCATGGAAGACAAGGAACGATGGGGCACCGGGCTGCTGGTGGGGACGGCGGTCCTGGCGGTGGGGACCATTGGCTGCTTCATCGCGGATTACCTCCTGGCCCCGCAGCCGGCAGCCCCCACCGCGGGGACTGTCCGCGTCCTGCCGAACGGCTTTGCCGTGGTCTTCTGAGGCACCCCTGGCCATCTCGCACGAGCCGGGTGAAACCTTCTTCGAGGGCCGACGGTCGGACAACTGACCATGGACACCGCGATTCTGGAGTACGAAGCCTGCCCCAACTGTGGGCGGCCGATGCTGAGGCTGGACGGCGCGTGGCAGTGCCTGGCCTGTGCGAGCCCGACCCGGGAACAGGGGCGTCGGAACCCGCCGTCGAAGACGAAGCCTGGAGCAGACTCCCGGACCCACCCAACCTCAGCGCCTGCCCGTGCCCCGCACACTCCGATGGTCCGACCCCCGTCGGAACCCGCCGTTGGAGACGATGCTGCCGGTCTGGTTGGGAGGACTCTCGGGCGCTATCGCCTCGAAGCACTCATCGGCCAGGGGGCGATGGGCGCGGTCTATCGCGCGCTCCATACGGCGACCGAGAAGACCTACGCCGTCAAGGTGCTCACCCAGTCGACCAGTGACCCTGGTCAGTTCGAGAGTCGTTTCCTGCAAGAGGCGCAGATCGCCGCCTCGATCCGCCACCCCGGACTCGTGGAGGTGTTCGACTTCGGCGTCGAGTGGGGGTTCCCCTACTACGTCATGGAGTACCTGGAGGGGGAAACCGTCGCCGACCGTATCCGGGCGGGCGCGCGGTTGCCCACCCAGACCGCCATCCAGATCGTCGCGGCAGCGGCGGAAGCTGTGGCGGTGGCCCATGATGCGCAGGTGGTCCATCGGGACCTGAAGCCAGAGAACCTCTTTCTTGCGCGCGACGAGGATGGCGTGGAGACGGTGAAGGTCCTCGACTTCGGGGTCTCGAAGGACCTCGATGCGGTGGCTCTCACCATGGTCGGCGCTGCGTTGGGGACGCCGGCGTACATGAGCCCGGAGCACGCCGCGCGCCGCGATGTCGATGGCCGGTCCGACATCTATTCCCTGGGCATCGTGCTCTACCGGCTGCTCGCGGGGCACGTTCCTTTCCAGTCCGAGCAGTACCTCGTCGTCCTGCGGGCCCATCTCTCCGAATCGCCTGCACGGCTGAGCGGAGAGCCGGGCATGGATGTCTCGCCGGAGCTCGAGAGCGTCCTCTTCAAGGCACTCGAGAAGCGCCCGGAAGACCGGTTCTCCGATGCGCGCGAGTTTGCCCACTCGCTTCGAGAGGTGCTGGAGATCGCTGCGGTAGATGACGCCTCGGCGACCCTGCCGATGATGGCGCCGTTCGTACTGGAGCCCGCCGAGCGGGTGCTCCGGGGCCAGCGCCCTGAACTGCCCGAAGAGGACCCGCCGTCCGGGGCGGAGAGCCCTCCCTCGGTCGTCGTCTCTGGGGAACTCGCCGGAAGTGGTGGTCGGCCTGTCTCTCGGCGACTCCTTCCGTGGCTGGGAGCTGGGGCCGTGGTGGTGGCGGCAGGGGTCGCCATGTGGCTCTTCGTCCTCCGCCCAGGTGCCCGTTCGTCCCCTGCTCTGGTGACGAGAGCCACTGCGCAGGCCAAGCCCATCGTGCCAGTCGAGAAGCCAGGACTCCCGGCGAACGCGGGCGAGAAGACACAGCCAACTCCAGCCGTGGCACAGAAGCCCGAGCCCGCGAACGCGGGCGAGAAGACACCGCCAGCTCCAGCCGTGGCACAGAAGCCCGAGCCCGCGTCCAGCAAGCCGACCCCCGACGTACCGCCGCGGGTGCGAGAGGCGCCGAAGGTCCCTCCCAAGCCGCGTTCCCAGGTGGCCCTGAGCGATGCCGATGACGGCTTGGCCTCGGCGACGGGAGGGCAGTCCCGGGTCTGGGTGAGCGTGAAGATGCCTGGCCGAGTTCGGTTCGTCATCAACGGCAAGCCGAGCTATCTCACCGCCGGAGCGCCCCGCGCGTTCGACGTTCCTCCAGGCAACCACGCCGCTTCCTTCGAAACCGAGACGGGTGCGTCCTGCGTCATCACCTTTCGAGTGCAGAAGGGCACGAAGCCGAACCTGGTCCTCGGGCCTGGTCTAGAGGCGGTGCTGGTGGCCGGAGAGAGCGGACCGCAGGCTCTCTCCTGCTTCTGAAGGCTGGCGGCCCAGCGCCTCCTGGTGGGGAACCAATCAGTTGAGCGCGACCAAGCGCGACCTTGCCTCTGCTGGCGAGGCCTTCTCCTACAGGGAGAATGGCGTCCTTTGACTGGGGGTGGTGCACTCGTCCTCCGGACGTCGGGCGCGCAGCTAGCATCTACGAACCGACTCGGATTTCTGAGAGTTCGGTGGGATCGGTTTCCAGCGCCGCGAATCCCCGCCAGAGCAGCAGGACTTGGGCATGGTCCAAGTCGATGATGACTGTATCGAGGTTCATGTGGAGCGCGACCGGGTCCTCGCCACTCCGCCGCGACGTGACTCGAGGCGGAGGGGGACCGGGGAGCCGGAACATGAGCCGCTGGGATGGCGTGGCACCCAGCACCACCACCTCCTCGTCCCCGCGGAGGTAGCCGGACGCCACGAGTCCGATGGGGGCGGCGTTGAAGTGGCGGCGGTCGAAGTCGGAGGGGAGCAGGGGCTTGCGCTGCTGGTCCCACGCCGCGTCGTAGGTGCCTGCCAATCCCGCTCGCGGCTCCCACTGGGGCGAGACGAAGCCGAATCCCACCGGAGGCGGACGGTCTCCCCATCCTTGAAACGGTCGAGCAGGGTCCTCGATGTTCGGGGCGGCGATTCCCTCCTGGAAGGCCGAGGTCCTCACTCGGAACCCCAACCCCACGGGGTTGCGCGGCTCGTATCCATGGAGCGAGGGGTCGGGAGCGCTGCGATCCCACCCGCCGAACGCACGCTCCCACCGCAACGGGATGGTCTCGAATGGCGCGGGGTCTGTGAGGAGGGTGGAACCCATGCTGCGGAAGAAGACTCGGTCCCCGACCACGCGAACGCTCTTTCGCAAGGGTCCGACCTGTAAGGTCACGGCGCTGTCCCTAGAGCCACGCTTCGGCGCGTACGCCTGTCCGAGGAGAACGACATCGGTCGCGAGCTTGACGAAGGCGCACTCTGGCTCGAACCGATAGCTGGACGAGGCGGGTTCCCCCCAGTGCTCGCCGACCAGGTTGACGGGAGACTGTTCGGGCTCGAGCGCGAGTCCCTGGGGTCGGATGCCGAAGGTGGCCTTCACCACGGCTACGAACAGCGGGCGCAGTTCCTCGTCCACGAGGAAGAGCGGCGCGAAGGCGTAAGGGGTCAGGTTCTCGATAGCGGGATGTCCCATGGCGTCACCGAGGAAGGACGGGGGAGCCTACCACGTGCCCCAGAGTTCGTTCCGATCGCGTCTAGCCGATTTGGGACTGGAAGCGAAGG